>JADMKO010000083.1:13776-24313 GCA_015478785.1 Chryseobacterium sp.
CATTTGTTTTGATAAAGTTTGCGATAAGCTTTTTCGAGCCGTGCGTTTACGCTGATTTCGGAGCATGAAATATGTCAAACTGAACTTGACTTGAAGCATAAAGCTTGAACCACGAACAGCCACTTTTAGGTAAGTGCTGTTATATGCCGCTTTTCTCGTTTTTCTTCAGGTTAATTATCTTTTCAGCAACTTGTATGCAATGTTCAATATTTCCTAATAGGCCCATATTTAGAATTTCAAATTCCAATAATTTCTGTGCAATTGTTTCTTTGTCTGTTTTCTTTTTTTTATAAGATTAAAAATTGTCGGTGTATATCCTTGATATTCATCTCTTGAGGCTGTATCATTTACACCAATTGGGTCCCACTCATCCCAAAGTATTTCATCAATTTTTTGATAAAGATCCTGGTATTTTCCTTTACTGCGAAATTTCTGTTTAAGCTCGTTTTCATCAAGTCGATATTCTCCTGTCAACAGGTATTCTTTCCATAGTTGAACATTTTTTAGTGTTAAATCGAAGCCAATTTCTGGGTTATCAAGATCAAAAATTACTTTTCCAATTCTTTCTCCTGCTTCCGTCCCGTCATCCCATTTGAAATAATCTGAGGTCATTAAAGCAAATCCAACTGTGTTTAAGTGTACCGGTCGAAGTTTAGTTAAGATTGTATCATTCAAAAGTTTAATTAAATGCTCTATTGTAATTTCAAATTCTCCTTCTTTGAGATTGTCAATATAAACAGTTGTTGTGTCATAGCCTGTCTTTTGTTGACTGTCCTTTAAGTCAAGAGCTAACTGGTCTGCGGTCAATTGTGACTCAAAATATTCTTTTAGCTTCTGTTCTGTCATTGTCATGTTGTCCTAAAGTGGCATATAAAACATAAATATGCGTAAAAAAGTATAGATTTATCATTCTGAAACATACTCTACCATTTTATGCGAAGACATATTTCAAGTGATTAAATTAATCAAATTTCTAAATATGAACTAATAATTTCTGGTATCCAGAGTTTTCAGGAAGGTTAGAGCGCTAAGATTGTGACCTTTTGCCGGAATCAGGCAAATTATTTAGGCATGTTGTTGGCTGTACCTGCTTACTTGTTATGAACTTTTTTAAACAGTATGAGCAGAGGTTTTGTGAAAGAAAGCGATCAGGAAGAGTTACCCATGGTCCCGCCGCGCGCCGATTTGCCTGCAGGTATGGTGAATTATGTGACGGAAGTAGGCTACGGTGCCTTACTTGCGGAACGTCATCAATTGCTTCACGAGCGAGACAGTCTGTCGATTTCGGGTGAAAATGAAAAGCGGATTACAGTGAATTTTATCAATGCTAAATTGGATTTACTAAACGACCGGATCTCAAGTGCGAAAATCGTTGACCTTTCAAAACAGCCAAAAGATAAAGTCCGTTTTGGGGCTGAGGTTTTCTTTACGGTGGATTCAGATTCAAAAATTCAGAACTATCAGATTGTTGGGGTGGACGAGGCCAATATTGTCAACAAAAAGATCGCGTTTACTTCTCCCATTGCCAAGATTTTTATGGATAAAAAAGTGGGCGAAACAGTGAAACTAAAACTGGAAAAAACGGAAAAGCAGTTTACAATTGTGTCTGTAAAATATTGAGATGGGTGTTGTTACTTTAAACCAGCTATTCCACTATGTTTTTATAGATTTAAGGTTAATTTAGGTTTTAAAATTGCACAATAAACTAAAATTAATAAGCCAAAAATTAAGTAAAAACTTTCTCTAGGCGAAAATTTAATTAGTCTTTGCCAAAATGAAGAGTGGTGATAATCGTAATCTTTCTGTTTTGAATAGGTAAAATCTTGATCACCGTAAAAAAGATTCTCTTCTTTTTTCGGTGGCTTATAATATAAAATATAGAGACTATTGCTTCTCTCCAAATCAAAACCATAATATTCTTGATTTGTCTTCAGCATAATATTTAGCAATTTCACTATATCTCCATAAGAATTTTCTTTCGAAAACTTGAATTTCAATCCACTCTTTTCAATTTTTTCTGATTGCAGTTTATTCACCAAATTTAACATTTTCTTTTCGGTAGCTTCAGTGAAATCTGCGGGTAATCGTATTTCTTTATAGTTCCAGCCATCCATTGGGATTTTAGCAGATTCAAGAAGTTTTTCACCATTTTTTGCCTTTGCTGGAAGTCCAATATCCAAAACTCTCAAATTCATTTTCTCAAGAGTAGGTTTTGAAAAATACCAAAAAAAGGGGTGCCGTAAAGAGTACACTTATCATTCCGCTAACGTAAAATATCTTCCTATGTTTTTTCATTCTATTCGGTATTTTTATTGAATCTTAGTTTTAAGTATCCTTTAGCTATGTGATTTAAGTTTTGATTTCTACCAATTTCCAATGATGTAAAATCAATCACGTTCGGAAATTCTTAGTGTAAAAATATGGTAGTAATCTCCGATTGCAGACATTGATTTATTTTCTGTTAAATCAAATTCGTCCATCAACTTTAAGCCTTGGTCTTTCACTAATTCTTTGGCGTTGTTTTTCGTGAAAAATTGATCTTCAAATGCGGTATATAGACCGAAGATTAAGATTACTAGTCCATAACCGATTGTCAGATATTTAGCTGTTTTAGGATAACCAAGTTTTTTTGGAATAAAATAAAATAAGCATCCAAGCCCGATTGGGAGTCCAGCGAATACAAGTATAAAAAAACCTATGAGTATAAATTCGTCCAATACGAATACATATTTTCAGCTGATTAAATTAATAAAATTTTTTATATATAGCTTATCCAATTTATAAAATGTGAGAGATAAATCCGCATCCTCTGAAATGGAAATGCGGATGGAGTGCCGGTTTCTTTTTTTTAATAAGTCGGCTGACGGTGATGCTGCCGAGGTTAACAGAGTTGAAAACCTCTACTTCATCTGCACTGAGGAAGGCCATCCATGAACATGCTTGCTTGCAAGTTGTGTAAATTTTGCATGCTTAAAACCGAAGAAAAGCAACGTCCGATGTCGTGGATTTGCAATCCGTATCCGCTACAATTTATCGTTTTGCGCCTTTGCATGAATCTAGTGAATTCATCTTTGGGTTTTTACGTGAAATAAGAAAGTGTCGCAGTGTCTAAACACCTGCCAAAACCATGATATTTTACAGATAATATGTAAAAAATAGCAAGTTCTGTAAAAGAACTTCAAAAATGAACTATCTTTGCCGCACAAATGATAAAAAACGCAAATGAAATCACAACTATTCTTAGTTTGGGTCCTGCTTCTGTGTGGATCCTTCCTGCGATCTCAGAACCCTGTCAGTCCTGCTTTGGGCTTTAACGTTTTTGTAGAAAACAATCTCGAACTCAAATCCAATGAATCGGAAGGCCCGGTTGCCGCCGGAGGTAATCTTACGATTGCTGGAAATTATCAGGTGGCCATTCACAATGCCGGAAGCTTTCTGGTCGGCGGTCAGGCGATTGGTCTCGTTGTGGGCGGAAAACTGCTTTTCCAGGGCAACAGCGACCTGAAGTTGAATAAAGGTTATGTGAAAATAGGAGATCTTACAAGCGCAAAGGTTTGGTATAAAGACAATAATAATGCTAATGCCAATATCAGAATTACCAAAAACAACGGTGGCTATGACAACACTCCCCGGATTTCTTTGCAAAACAATGCCCCGTTTTTCGGAAATGTAAGCCCGCAAAATAACCCGGTGAATGAAGGCAATCTGATTGATTTCGCAAGTGCTTTTACGCAGATGAGAGCGGCTTCACTGGATCTTGCTCAATGTACCCATAATGCCCAGCTTACCAACCCGAACGGGAATCCTGTGGATATTGCCAACCTTCCGAATCAGATAAAAATAACCCTGCAGAACGGAATTAATTATCTGAATATTAAAGGAACAGATCTGAACAGTGTTTCGGAAATTACGTTCGTTAATCAGCCAAATGCCAACAGAATTCTGGTGATTAATGTCAATGCAGCGGGAAGTTTCAACTGGAAAGTGTGGAACCAGCCCGGATTTGGCGGAAAAGCCAATTGCCCGTATGTGATTTATAATTTCTATAATGCAACCGACATCAAAATGGTTAACGGTGATACCGTAGAAGGAACCATTTTCGCGCCTTTCGCGGATGTGGATAAGAACGGACATAGCAGTAATATTGAAGGACAGCTTATTGCAAAATCTTTTAAACAGAATGCCGGGGAAATGCATTATGCCAACTTTTCTGCTTCACTGCCATCATGCGTTGTAGCTCCGGTAGTAGCTCCGGTATCAGATTTTACAGTGAATGCTGCGGCACAATGTCTGTCAGATCATTCATTTGTTTTTACCAATACCACTACGGGAACGGATCCCGTAACGTATCATTGGGATTTCGGCGACGGTACCATCAGCACGGTGATGAATCCTGTAAAATCATACACAACTCCAGGAACGTATACAGTCTCGATGACTGCTACCAACGCAGCCGGATATAATACCAAAACCAGCACGGTGATGGTTGATCAGTCGGTAACTCCAGTGGTGAATATCACGGGTTCAGTGCCCGGAAATGGTTCGGTGACCAAGCAACTGACTTTAGCCAATGTAAATATCTTCAACAGTTTTTCCTGGAATCTGCAGGGAGGAGGAACGGGACTTTTCCCGAATCAGAGTGTAGTGAATTTCAGCTTCACAGAAGCAGGCCTGTACATCGTGACGGTAAATACTTTGGATGCGAACGGTTGCGCTGGATTGCTTGAAATTCCCATCATCATTGAAGCCGACGACGTTAGCCCCGGAAACGACGGGGGACTCGAAAGTGAAAGCTTGGGAGATGCCGTAACCAAAAGATATTTGCAAAGAAAAAAGAAAAGTCTTCCAACGAAGCTCGAGAAAACAGATGCCTTGATCTTTAATAAAAATGTACTGGCTGCCAATAACGGATATTATGCTTCTCAGAACTCCCTCGCAGGACTTACGATGTTGAATATGTTTCCATCACAGTTGGTGCCCGGGAGTGTAGCTCATGTTACATCTCCTACCGATATTCTGGATTATACCATAGCTGAGGAAGTGCTGAGTGTGGATTTCTCACTGAGCGCGAAAACAAAGGCCGTCGTATTGGGAGTGAGAACGGCCAATAAAGTCTACAACCATACCAAGGCATCCTGCGACAGGCTGAGAGGTGCGGAAATACTGTACGTGAAAACCGTAAAAATAAAAGGGTATAACTTCCTGGAACAGGCCATTAAACAACGAAATGGGTCGGTAGAGTATGCCATCTCTTTTGCGGTTGGGCTGAATGATACGGACTCTCACTATTCGCTTCAGACCAACTGGTTCGTGAAGGAATATATCCAGTCGAAAGATGTGTATAACTTCCAGGTTTGGGCTACAACTCCTGCATATACGGCGAAACTGGTAGAAGATATTCTGACGAATCTTAACGGTTCGCTTCCTGTTATTCAGACAGAAGTTCAAAAACTTCCCAAAACCTATGCTGCGAAAATTTCCAGAGAAGGAATCAATCTGGTGATGAAACTGAGAAGTGTGGAAAGAGGGCAATCTATCGAAATTGAAATGGAAGAGAACCATACCGAAACCAACGGATACGGAATGCGCTACGAACCACTGAACTCCGACGGGGAACAGACTATCTCCATCGAAATTAAGGATTCTTATGAATTCGACGGGCTTATTAAAGTCAACGGACAGATTCAGGATGCATTCTACCATGCAGACGGAAACTGGGGACTGGATTATGATAAACAGTACACCAAAATTGAGAATTACAGAGTGTACAATAATTTTGACAGGGTGTACAAAGATGAAGAAAAAGCAGTGCACAGAACGGTTAATCTGACCACCAAAACGGATGATTACATCACCTTGTACAAATCTTTATATCCGGGAAATCTTCCTGATGATTACAGTGAATATAAATTTATCGCCTTCACGGCAAAAGGCAGTGGACTGCTGGATATCGGCCTGGTAAAATCTTCGGTAAAAGAGTGGAAAAATCAGTATAAAGCGCCACTGAATATTAAGAATTACGAACAGACATACTATATTCCTTTCGATTATTTTAAATCCGAAGGTAACAGTGCGAAGATGACGGTAGAAGACCTCACTACACTTACTTTCACCTTTTTGCCGGCAAAAGCAGAAACCAATATGCTGGATCTGGTGATTAAAGATGTGAAATTCACGAAAAAAGCGCCTGAAGGTTACGAAAGCCTGCTGACGCTGATGAAGAATGAATATGTGGTGTATCCGAATCCTTCAAACGGTACGTTCAATGCGTTGCTGTACAGCGAAATCAACACTTTTGCGAATGTGACTATCTATGATATGAGCGGAAAAGTACAGTACAGTTCGAGGGTGTTTCTGAACGAAGGCCGGAATGAATTGCTGTTTGAAAATCTCAGCCTTCCGACAGGCGTGCTGATCATGAATATCACAGGATCAACTGTCAACTACGGAAGCACGAAACTGATGATAAGAAATAAATGATAGAATTTATATATAGAAAAGCCGTTACGGAAATTTCCGTAACGGCTTTTTTATGCGTTCTGTTGAAGCTTAAAATCTCGAACGAAGCTGTATTCCGGTCAGTACTTTTTTGGTGTACAGCGGAAAATCGGCATTCTGAATCCAGCCATAATAACCTAAGTCTTTCTGAAAAACATCTTTCACCCGCTGTCCTTTGTATTTCCCGAAAGTGAAGATTTCCTTTTGGTCATCATCAAAAGCGATAAATCCTGCAAGGTCTGCAAAACGGCTGTGGAAGGAAAATTCACTCAGTCCGGCAATGTCATTCGGTAAATCTTCGTAATGGGCTACCTGAGCGTCTAAAACTTCAAACGTTGCCAGAACATCGGCTTCAGCTGAGTGGGCGTTTTCCAGTTCTTTCTGGCAGTAAAAACGGTACGCAGCAGTAAGATTTCGCGGCTCTTTTTTATGGAAAATCGTCTGGGCATCCACCAGTTTGAATTTGCTGAGATCGAAATCATGACCTGCTCTCAGGAGTTCTTCCGCCAATAAAGGCACATCAAAACGGTTGGAATTAAAACCTCCAAGATCGGTTCCGGCAATCATCTCCATAATTTTCGGTGCAATATCGCGGAATTTCGGCGCATCTTTCACGTGTTCATCGGTAATACCGTGGATGGCTGCGGCTTCTTTGGGAATATACATTTCAGGATTTACCAGCCAGGTTCTGCTCTCGCGCGATGCATCAGGATATACTTTCAGAATACAGATTTCTACAATCCGGTCTTTGCCGACGTTGGTTCCGGTCGTTTCCAGATCGAATACACAAAGTGGTTTATATAGTTTTAAGTTCATAAAAATGATTTAGAGAATTGTGTTTGAGGTCGCATGTTTATCTCAGATGCTTTTGAAACACCACCGAAACCAAGATATAATAGAGCACCAGCATTGGCAGTGCAAGGGTTCTGAAGAAGAGTAAAAGAAGTACTGAGCCTGCGGCCAAAACAATTTTCGGAAGGTTGTCCTGAATTCTTTTTGATTTGAATTTCATCGCAATCATCCGGATCGGACTGATGAGCAGCCACGAACTGAGCGCCGTAAGCGCAAGCAGAAAAAGCGGACTTTCCACCAAAGAAGTGACAAAAGCACTTTCGTGCGAAGTGTAAAGCAACCCCAGAATCAGCACCGTGTTGGTGGGCGTATTGAGGCCTTTGAAAAAATATTTCTGTTCGTCATCGATATTGAAAATGGCAAGCCTCAAACAGGAAAAGAGGGTGATGAACAACCCGAGATATTTAATTTCAAAAAGAAGAGAAATGCCGAAAAGTGTTGAACCAAAAGGTTCCAGCATCTGAAACATGGCAATGCCGGGAAGAACCCCGAAACTCACCATATCAGCCAAAGAATCCAGTTGAGCACCCAGACTGGAACTGGATTTTAAAGCCCGCGCAACAAAACCGTCAAGAAAGTCCAGAACCAGAGAAATCACCATACAAAGAAAAGCTGTGTGAAGGTCATTTTGAATCAGATGAATAACACCGATGGTTCCGGAAAACAGGTTTCCAAGAGTGAACATATTGGCCAGCTGGTTGCGGAAAAAATTCATATTGCAAAACTAATGTTTTTTATTGGTTCATAACCCCAAGGTTCAGCGTTCTGAATGTGAACCGTATATGAAATAAATGTAAATTTGCGCTTATGAATTTTTTTAAAGAATACCGGACGGGAGAGGTCGTGGCTTTATTTTACCGCCTTTTTCTGGCTTATTTTTTCTACCAGATCGCCAGATTTTTGTTTTGGTTTTATAATAAAGACCTGATAAAAGTAGATGGAATTTCAGATTATCTGAACCTGGCATGGCATGGCATCGCTTTCGATACCACGGCTATTCTTTATGTGAACAGCCTGTTTATTCTGCTCAGCCTGATTCCGGTGATGGTGAATACCAAAAAATATTACCAAAAAATGCTGTTCTGGATTTATTTTATCACCAACGGAATTGCGTATTCTTTAAACTTTGGGGATTTCATTTACTTCAAATTCAGTCAGACCCGTCTTACGATTGCGGCAATGCATGTGGCACAGCACGAATCGAATCTGTTTAAGGTTTTCGGCGTTTCCGTGATGCAGCATCCTTTTGTGTTGATCTGGTTTTTCGTTCTCATGGCTTTGTGGATCTGGTTGTACAGAAAAGTAAATGTCCAATTTAAAAAACCAAAAAAACTCATTCCGTATTTCTTTTTTTCCATTGTTACCCTCTGCGCTGTGGCCACGCTGGCTGTAGGGGGAATCCGTGGCGATTTCCGGCACAGCACGCGCCCTATCAATATGGTGGATGCCAATAAACATGTGAAGAATCCCGCTCAGGGAAATGTGGTGCTCAACAGTACTTTTTCGTTCATCCGTACCATCAACAGTAATAATTTCCGTTTGGTGAATTTTGTGGAGCAACAGTTTATTGAAGAGAATATTCATCCTTACAAAACCTACAACAGAAGCGTAAAAGAACGCCCGAATATTGTTATTTTCATCGTGGAATCTTTTGGTAGAGAATATTCAGGAGCTTTTAACCAGGATGGAAAAATTGAAGATTTTGTTTCCTACACTCCTTTTGTGGACAGTCTGGCAAAGGAAAGCCTTATTTTCCCGAATGCTTTTGCGAACGGCAGACAGTCCATTCACGGAATGAGCAGTATCCTGGCCGGAATTCCAACGCTGACGGATGCTTTCACCAGTTCGCCTTATGCCAATCAGAAAATCCAGTCTGTTGTTTCTATCTCCAATGAGTTGGGATATGACACGTCTTTTTATCATGGCGCTCCTAATGGTTCTATGGGCTTTCAGGGGTTTGGAAATATTCTTGGCTTTCAGCATTACTTCGGAAAAACGGAATATGATAACGATGAAGATTTCGACGGAATGTGGGCCATCTGGGATGAGCCTTTTCTGCAGTATTTCGGAGAGAATATCGGCAAAAAACAGCCTTTTATGAGCACAATGTTTACGGCATCATCTCATCATCCGTTCAGAGTTCCCGAAAAATACCAGGGAAAATTCAAAAAAGGAAACATCGAAATGCATCAGCCAATGCAGTATACGGATTGGGCCATTCGTCAATTCTTTGGAAGTGTCAAAAACAAACCGTGGTTTCACAATACGATTTTCGTGATTACCGGCGATCATACCAATCAGGTGTATTATCCGGAATATGAAAAAGCGATGAACCGATACGCCGTTCCTATTTTGTTTTATTCCCCGAATCCTGAATACAGACTGAAAGGCGTGAATTATGAACTGGCGCAGCAAATGGATATTTATCCAACGCTGGCAGATCTTATGGGATACAATAAAAAAATCCGGAGCTGGGGCAGAAGCCTGGTCTCCGAAAAACAGTATCCGCATCTCATTGTTAATTCCGATTCCATTAATGAACAGATGATCATCGGGAATTATATCTATAGATTCAACGGAAATGAGGTGGTAGGCGTGTATGCACAATCGGATTTGAATATGGAAAAAAATCTCCTCGGAAAGGAAAATAATGCAGAAATAGAAAAAGGAATTAAGCTTTGTAAAGCCTGGTATCAGGATTATATGGACAGGGTGATTAACAGGAAATTAAATTAATAAAGGTGTTTTAACAGAAATAGCATGATGTGAATAATAATAAATTTGTCATTTAATAATTTTTAATTATTTTTATCAAAACAAAAATGCTACAACAAATACCTTATTAATATGAAAAAAATTGCACTTACCTTCATAGCTCTTACAGCAGGCGTGTTTTCCTTTGCACAGATCGAGGGAAAATGGAAAACCATCGATGATGAAACGGGAAAAGCCAAATCTATCGTCGAAATCACCAAGAAATCGGACGGTAAATATTACGGTAAAATCGTTCAGCTGCTCGCAAAACCAAGTCACAATACCTGTATAGACTGCAAAGGCGACCGGAACGGAAAACCGCTCATTGGCCTCGAAATCATCCGTGGTCTGGAGAAAAAAGGAGATGAATTTACGGGCGGTACGATTGTCAATCCAAAAGGAGGAAAAGAATACAAATGCACCATCAAAAAAG
>JADMKO010000084.1 GCA_015478785.1 Chryseobacterium sp.
TGCTGCTACACCCTTGGGTACTTATCGGATGAGGGTTGCAACCCGATATGATTGGGATATGACAACTCCTCCAATAGCCTGTAATACCTCTGGTTTTGGGGAAGCGCATGACTACACTTTAATAGTGGCAGCACCTCCTACCTGTATGATGCCAACGGCAGTCAGTAGTAGTGGTGTAACAGTGAACAGTGCTACACTTTCATGGACTGCACCTGCCATGGTTCCTAGCAATGGTTATGAAATTTATTATAACACTACTGGAGTGCCCCCCGTTGCTTCTACTTCTGCAATGCTTACAGCATCTGGATTATCTGAGCCTATCACTAGTCTTTCTTCCGGTACTCTTTATCATGTATGGGTACGTTCGGTATGTTCTCCTACCGATAAAAGTATCTGGTCTTCAGTTCATACTTTTACGACCCCTTGTACACCGTATGCGTTGCCGTACTCTATTGATTTTGAAAATGCAACTGTGCCTGGAATGCCGGTATGTACAGTAGAAGAGAATCTTGGGTTAGGAAATGATTTGGTAACCAGCAGTCTTTCAAACTATGGATTTAACAGTAATGTGCTTACTTATGAGTATCATTGGTCAAATTCCGCCAATGCGTGGTTTTATACAGGAGGTGTGAACCTGACTGCGGGAACCAGTTATCGTGTTTATTTCAAATATGGACAAAACGATGCAGGTTATGTAGAAAAACTGAAAATAACCTATGGTACTGCCCAGGCAGCTGCCAGTCAAACCAATGTCATCCATGATTATACAAATATTACGGGTTCTAACACTGCGCAACAGGTTTTCCATGATTTCACCCCTACTGTTTCCGGTGTTTATTATCTTGGCTTCAATGTTTATTCAGATCCAAATCAGTATTATCTTTATGTAGATGATATTTTAATTTTAGAAACTCCATCTTGTGCCGAACCTTCAGGATTGGTTGTGCAGGGTGTTACTTCTTCATCAGGAACTGTTTCATGGACACAACCAGGAACACCACCGGCTTTGGGATATGAATTGTATCATTCTAATATCAATACTACGCCTACAGCAACGGCAGTACCTACTGAAACGGCTCCTCCAGGCGTTTCTACGGCCACAATCGGTGGACTGACTCCTAATACTACTTATTATGTTTGGGTTCGTTCCAACTGTAGTGCTACGGAAAAAAGCGTCTGGACTCCTTATGCAACATTCCTTACAGACTGTGTTGCTTTCTCGGCGCCGTTTACAGAGACATTTGACGGAGGTGTAAAACCAGGATGTTGGGAGAATGTAAACCCAACAAGTATCTCAACGGATGCTAATGTACGATGGAAGTTTACAGGAGCACCAGGGTACGGAGCGACGAATAATGGCAGAACCTCTGGAACGTATGCTTGGGTTGACGCCAGTTCTCCATACACCGGAGTTCATACCGTACAGTTAATCTCACCAATGATTGATCTTACAGGACTCTCGAATCCATATTTGCAGTTTGAGTGGTTCAAAAATCACTTAGATGCTGCTGCAGGTAACCTGCCACCTTATGATAATAACAGGCTGACCGTAGAAATAGGAAATGGAACGACGTGGACACAAGTATTTATGGATGAAACCAACAACAACGGTTGGAGACTTGAAGGTGTCGTCATTCCAGCAACCTTTGCCAATACGATCATAAAAGTCAGATTTACTGTAGATAAAGATGTGAGTGGAAATGGATACTTCTATGATGATCTATTGCTAGATAATGTGCGCATTATGGAACAGCCAACCTGTATTCAGCCAACAGGTCTCTTTATTTCCGGCATCACTTCCTTTACTGCTGAAGTAAACTGGGGAGGACTTCCTGTACCGGCAATGGGATATGAAGTGTATTACAGTGCTACCAATACGGCACCTACTGCCGCTACTGCGCCAAGTGTATCTGGAATTAACGGAATTTACACAGATCTTCAGAATTTACTTCCGGGAACTACGTATTATGTGTGGGTAAGAGCAAAATGTAGTGCTACAGAATTCAGCGACTGGAGTGTTGGTCCGTCTTTCACTACAGTGAATTTCTGTCCGACAGTTACGGGGCCTGCCAATAATGCCGCGGCAGTTTCACTCACACCTACCATTACCTGGGATGCTCTGGCAGGTGCCACCAGCTATGTGCTGACCATTGGTACTACTTCAGGCGGAACTGATATTATGAATGCAGTAGATGTAGGAAATGTAACCTCTTATACCTTGACAACACCACTTTTAAATTCTACACAATATTTCTATTCTGTAAAAGCATCGAATGGGACAGTGGTAGCACCCAATTGTACCATAAGAAACTTTACAACAGTGTGTAGTAGTATTACGCCATCATATACTTATGCTTTTACTTCTGCAACTGGACCATGTTGGGCTCAGGCCAATGGAGGAACTGCAGCTACAGGACCAACCGGTAGCAGTGCTTTATGGGCAGTAGATGGATTCCTGAATGTGGGAACTACGGGTGCTGTGAAGATTAATTTATGGACTACAGGTCGTGCAGGATGGCTAATCACTCCCGATTTCAATCTTGCCGGAGGTGGACATCAGTTAACATTCGATTATGGAGTTACGGAATATGCTTCTACCACTTCTTCAGCAATGGGAAGTGATGATATGGTTCAACTTCTAATGTCTGCAGATGCAGGAGCTACCTGGACCGTACTTCAGACTTGGGATGCCACTACACCGGTAACCAATACTTCAAATCCGTATACCTATACTATTCCAAATTCTGTTACTAATGCAAGGTTTGCATTTTTTGGAACAGATGGAACTGTAGATGATCCAGAGGACTTCGAATTCTTTGTAGATAATTTTGCAATTTCAGGATCTCTTTCTACAAATGAAACCGTGAAGAACACTAAGGAGGTGACCGTTTATCCGAATCCATTTACAGAAGTAATTTATATTTCTGACGTTAAGGATTTGAGAACGGTAACCGTGATTGATGCTTCCGGAAGAACGGTGAAAACAATAACTTCTCCTGAAAAACAGATCAACCTTGGTGGCTTAACCTCAGGATTGTACCTTCTGAAATTACAGTATAAAGATGGTTCAATGAAATCTGTAAAAGCGATCAAGAAATAATTTTCTGATCCTCATATATAGTATTGAAGCGGCTTTAGAGCCGCTTCTTTTTGTTCTTGATTTGTCGATTGCTTGCTAAGTTTTTAAAATACAGGATTAAACTCATGAAGAATATTCCCATTAAATCAGAAATGAGCGGCGACTCTGAAAGGTGAGTAAACAATTGTTTTTTAAAACATGAACAGAAGGAATATTAATTCCCATTTTTCACGGAGATTCGAACACTGAAAAGTCGGGAGAATATGTAAAGATGGAGCGGCCATATCCGATTTCTTTAGTCCAGATAATACCCTTTATTATTTTCATTACCGTCTGCCAAATCTTCTATATTTCCGGTGCGGTTTTTTTCTTCCTGAAACATTTCTTCATAATCCTTAGTGTACAACGATTGGGGCACCACATGAACATCAAACATTAATTCCATTTTCTGAGTAGTAGCGAAATTGCCGTAAAGCGTTATGTAGTGCTGTACTTCCCCAATGTTTTTAGCAGAATTATAAGTCAGGACAAGCTTGGCCTCTTTACTCGGCGGAATGGTGCCGATGGAAGATTTGTCCAGCGAAATGCATCCGCAAGAGGTGATAATATCTTCCAGAATGAACGGGTTTTTCCCGGTATTTTTGACAGGAAAAACAATATTCAGCTCCTGGCCCATGAGAATAGGATAGTAATGGCGGTTATTGTCGGTAATTTGAATGGTTGTTTTCTTGTCTTTAATATCGTCGCAGGCAGTACCGCTAAGTAATAATAATACCGCAGCGGTCATGAAAAATAGTTTTCTCATTTTATTTTAATTTAAAACCTGAATCTCATCACAGGCAATGATGCTTTTGGTGTCCTGATCCTGGTTGAAATGAAGTTCAATATTTTTGAATTGTAATAATGGAAGAGAGATATCTACCATAGTGGTGTTTTCTGAAACGGTAAAGTCGTTTTTTGTGAATGTCCTGACGCTATTTCCATCTGCAATCACCGTGATTTTTTTCGGAGGAAGAATTCGGTGTCTTTCATTGCGCAGGAAACGGAGGCGTATTTTTCCGCCTTGTTTCAAGGTTTCAGTAGAAAATGCTACCCTGAAATTTTTACTGCTGTTAAGATACCAACCCTGATGATAATCCTGTTTAAATCCAGGAGTGCCGTCATTTAAAAGCTGTGTTTTCTCGAAACCTTCATCCTTTTCTGAAAGTACTGAAACCGCACCTTCCAGCAGTTGGTTTTCATAACTGCCTCCTGCCAACAGTTCTTCCCATTCGCGGATATATTCTGCAAGATTTCCTTCGGTTTCTTTATAAGAATTTAAATTTTCATAGTTTTCATAATTCTTCAATGCCGACAGCCATGTCCGGACTTCCGGCTTTGGAATTAGTTTTTTTCCATTTAAGGTCGCATATCCCCATTGTCGGTGTCCTTGGGTGTAGGCGATCTGCATTCGGGGGTAAGTAAGAGCCGTAAACAGCTTTTCCAGTTTCTGCCGTTCTTCTCCTGAAGTTTTGAGAATGATGAATTGAAGCTGAGTGTAAAATTCAGTAAAAGTTTCTGGATTGAAATAGGTTTTCAGATTATCGCGCATACCGCCGTAAAGGATGTAAGGTTTGTTTTTGCGATCGTATTCGGCTTCTAAACCAAGATAATAATTAGCCAAAAGAGTTCCGCTGACAGGATATTTCTTTTTGAAAAAACTCTGGCTCAGAGCATCGATATCAGCATCTGTATTCATCATTAGTGCACCGGAAACATAGGTTTTAACATCATCAAAAGGCATATAATCGTAGCCGCTCCCATTAAGGAAAATACCTTGTAACTGGTTGTCTTTAAAGAAAATAAGCTGTTTCTGTAAACCGTACAGCAGCGGGATCGGTGTCAGATAATCATCGAAATTGGCCCCATAATCCCAGATGTAAAGATTTGGTGTGGCAATTCGCCATTGACGAAGGTCTTCAATAAATTTCTTGGTTTCTTTTTGATCGTTATTCAGCGCAACTCCTTTTTTAAGGTGTATGGTACTGAAAAACACTCCTGAATTCTCTGAAAGCTCATATTCCGGAGCAGTATGAGTAGTGAGATAAGCGGTAATGAAAAACTGATGACGGGGAAATTCGTCTGCCAGTTTTCGCATAAATTCTGCCACAGCTGGTGTAGCATCCTTATTTGTATTTCCGGTCTGGAGGCAAAGCGGACAGGTGCATACCAAAGTATTGTCGTTCGGCATCAACATGAAACGATGGGAATTAGTTTCTCCTTTTCCGTATTCATCAATGATAAAATTCCGTACGCCATCATAAAGTTCCGGCGATGAAAAACAAAGCTGGTTAGAATTTCGCTTATTATTAACCAACGCGTAAACATTTTTTGATGGCAGTTTAGCTGCGATTTTTGACAACTGATGTCCCCATAATCCCCAAGCTGTTTCTATCATGTCATTTCCATAAACCGGAGCCATGTCTTCTTCCAAATTTGGAGAATAATGAGGGCCGCGATACGAAAAATCAAAAGTAAAACACGAGCTGTTGAGCGCAATAACCGGCGGAGGAAGATCTGGAGTGCTGATTTTGGAGTCTTCGCTTGAAATGCTTTCGATTACCTGATACGCCATCCAAAGCGCAGTTGCTTCATCTTTGGTGCGGATGTGCAGGCGTTTTTCATCATGTTTTATACAATAGCTATGTTTCAGATCAACAGCGACTTCAAAATGGATTTTCTTGAAATTCTCCGGTCCCTGTTGAGTTCCTTTTACCAGTACAATGGTCGATGGATCTTTCGCTCTTTTCTTTAAATGACGGAAAAGATATTCTGCCCAACGCTCACTGGCGGCGCCTTCTTCTGAAGAAATGACGTATCCGTCCGCCTTTAATGCAGGCGATTTCCCTGACGAACAACTCACAAATGCCAAAATAATGAGTAATAGATTTCTTTTTAAAATTTTAGAAAGAAACATTGAGGTTCATATAAATGTTATACAGATTGCGGTAGCTCACGTCATTGGATTTATAATGATACCAGGTTCCCAAAACTCCTGTGGAAACAGAATCGGTAATCAAATGGCTGAATCCGGCGCCTACCATAGAGTTGAGCACAGAAAACCCGTTATAAAACTGATAATTGATAAGATCTACATCCGGTGAGGAACCAATACTTCCCATCGCTGTTAAATAATTTTTAGGAGAAGACAGGTAATAGCGCACATTGGAAGAAACATTATACAGCCACTGTCCATTCAGAAAGAAATTGTTTAATCTGAGGTTCAGGCGCCACGGATCAAGTACTTTGGTGACACCTACTACGGCATTGGGAAGGCTTTCTCCTTCCGGCAACTTTCTGAAACCGGCTCCTAACTCAGCTTCGACTCCTTTCAGTACTGGAAAATCCCGATAAACGGAAGCATTCACAGCGATGGAAGGGAAAAACTGGCTCGCCCAAGCTGCGTCTATTTTGGTGCGGGTTTTTTCATCCCAGTTCCGGAACCATTCCGCCTGGAATTGAAGTCCCTTTCCCGCATCTCTTCCTGCATAATTAATCCGGCCGGTATACGTATCTTTTGCTCCGAAACGATTGTATTCCAAAGTGGAAACAGTACTGAGAATATCCTGGTCTCCGAATCTGCTTCTCAAATGATAGACGCCGATTTCATTTCGAAAACTTTTGTATTTTAAATAATGAAGATGCTGTTTGAACTCCTGAAGTTCCAAAAGGGAAGGTTCAAAAGCTTTTTGATACGCATAAGCAGAATCAAACTTTTTCAGTTTTTCAAAAGCCATTCCTTTCGTATACCGAAGGCTTTTTTGATTCGGCATATATTTCAGAGCTGCATCTGCTACGGCAACGGCTTCTTCGCTGCGGCTGTTTTTAATAAGATAGGTGCTGTATTTTTCTGATACCTCGGCAAATGCTTTAATGGTTTCCTGATGATAAGGATTTTCCAAAAGTTCATTTTGCAAGGCATTGTAAACCTGCGCATAGTTTTCGGCATCCAATGTATCGATTTCCATCAGTTTCAGTTTGAAATAAAGTTCATCCGGATGAGCGTCATTTCCCTTCTGGGCATACATTTTCATTTCCTGCGGATTTTTTCTCTGGAAAGCAAGATTCACAGCATATTTTAATGCCGTAAGATTCACCGGATCATGCTGAAGCCAACGCTGTACATGCGTCATTGATTCATCATAACGGAATTGCTCATTCAGTTCTTTTACGATATCAGTGAGCATCTCTCCATATCCTGAAAGATATTTTACCCTTTGTTCTTCTGTAACTTGTGTGAAGGCTTGCTCATAAGAAGTGAGAGCCATCTCATAACGCTTCAGTTGAAAATAAAGATCTGCTTTCCGGATATTTAAGGAAGGATTATCAGGATCATCCAGTTGGATGCTGTTCAGGGTATTGAGGGCGTTATTATAATCTTTAAGTTCCACAAAAGCATTGTAGAGCGCGTTGTCCGCAGTTTTGAAACTTTCGTTGTCACCGTATCGTTTTACCAAATCCCACACCGGAATGGCTTCATCAAATCTTTGATCTGCCATCAAATCTTTAGCTTCGTTCACAAGGATTTTCACGTAGGCACTTTTCAGGTCAGCATCTCCTGGATATTGAGTGAAAAGCTGCTTGGTGAGAGATTCGGCACGGCTGATGTTTCCCATTCTGCTGTACACCATCAGTTCTTTCAAAGAGACGTTTTTGGAGCCACCCCGGGCTCTGCGGTAGCGGGTAAGGATGTGCAGTGCTTCTTCATATTGTTGGTTTCCAACAGCGTTGTTAAAAACATAATTGAACGCTTCATCATTTCCAGGACTGCGATCAAATATTTTTCCGTAAAGAGTAGAAGGATCCTGATCTTTAGCATGTCGGGCTGCTTCCAGAAGATAGTAGTTGTACTGTTCCTGAAGAACACCACGGTTTCCGTATTTCATTTGTTCCTGAAGAAAAGGAAGGAGTTCATCATACCTTTTCTGATCGGCCAATATTCCTGATTTTTTATTGACAAGCTGGATATTCCCTGAAAACTGGTTCAGTCCGCGCTCGGCGTACGTCATCGCAGTGTACGGATCTCCTGCTTTCAGATAGTCATTAATGAGTGTGAGGTAATGATTGGGGTTGTCGGGTTGCTTCTTCACCAGGTCGGTGCTCAGCGCAATGGCATCATCTATACGTCCGGATTTCCTCAGTGCATTCGCTCTCATTTCGGTAGTATAGGTGTAGTCTTGCTGTATTTTGGCATCTTTCGGATAAATTTGGCTCAGCCTTTTCCTCAGTCTGTTGGCTTCTACATTGTTTCCCTGCTGCTCATACAGTTCAATCTTTTTTTGCCAAAGGCCTTTCCAGTATGGGTTTACTTCTAATAATTCATTTACATAACATATGGCGCTGGAGTATCTTTTTGATTCGCTTTCCACATTTACAAGAATTTGCTTGGCATCAACGTTTTTAGCATTGAAATCCAAAGCTTTTTTTAGTTCGTATCGTGCCTTGTCATATTGTTTCTTTTGGTGAAAATATCTTCCGGAAAGCATTTTCAGGTCAGAATCTTTGGGGTATTTCTTCATTCCTTCATCCAGAATTTTTTTGCCTGTTTCCCAGTTTCCGCTCTGGTAATGATTTTTAACCTGAGTAGCAAGTTCCACAATTCCGTCAGGATCTTCCAAGGTTTGGGCGTGGTTCATTACCATAAAGCCAAAGAGCGCAACAAGGATTAAGAACTGTTTGGCGGCAATAGAGGGTTTGTTTTTTAAGATCCAGTTCATGTGAATAGATGTATTTATTGAAAAATTATGCGGCCGTTTTGGATGGCGGATTTTGTTGGGAGAATCCCTGTCTCGTCATTGCGCCCCAACTGAAATTTTTCCGTGTTAAAAACTGCCAGTATCCTTTTAAACTAAAGAAAACAATGAAGGGATGATAAACAAACGCTTCCACAGATGAAAATAAAATCAGGCGCAGGTATTCGGGGTAGGTTTTGTACTGTTTTTTTACTCTCAGGTCATAAGAAATGGTCATCAATGACATGGTGATGCCAATCAGATAAACATAGAGAAGCATGAGCCAGAAGGTGTTGAAGTTTATTTGGCTGGTAAACAGAAGATATATTATGGTTATTACGCCGGTGAGCTCGATGATAGGCGCTAAAAACTCAAATATCAATGCATAAGGCATGATCACGAGGCCCATTCTTCCGTATTTTCGGTTAAAAAGAAATTTACGGTGTACCACAAAAATCTGCAGAAGGCCTCGTCCCCAACGTGTACGCTGTCGGTTCAGAACTTTTAGATTCGGTGGTCCCTGTGTCCAGCAGCAGGTATCAGGAATCTGTACAATTCTATATTTTCTGTTGTTTTCCCGCATGTAGGCCACCATCCGCATCGTCATATCCATATCTTCGGCATGAGAAAGCGGATCAAAACCTCCGGCTTCAATAACGATTGTTCTGCTGAAGAGCCCAAAACCTCCGGATACATTAGGAATAAGATTAAACATGGACCATCCCATTTTCGCCAAAAGATAGGATCGCAGGTATTCTGTTTCCTGAAAAGTCGGGATAATTCCTTTTGGCGGGTGCACTCTTGTCATCACGCCATGATCCACTTCGCAGCCATTCGACATCCGCATGGTTGCACCTACTGCAATAACTTCTACCTTGGAATCCAATACCGGAAGAATTACTTTTGTAAGCGTATCTGGAGCCAAAAGGCAATCTACATCTGTATTAATAAAATAATCGTAGCTGGCGACATTCACACCCGCATTCATCGCATCGGCCTTGGTTCCTCCGTTGATTTTGTCAACCACCATAAGCTTCTGAAACTCAATATTAGTTGATTTAAAAACCCTTTTTACAGGACGGCACCGTACTTTTTCAATATAAGGAAAAGCGATTTCTTCCAGATCAAAATTCTCGATCAGAAGATCCAGTGTTTTGTCCTCGCTGCCGTCATTCACAATAATCACCTCATAGTTTGGATAATTAAGGCTCATCAATGATTTCACATTGTCGATGATAATAACTTCCTCGTTATAGGCAGGTGCAATGATGGAAATATAGGGCGCGTATTCCGGCAGGCTTACCAACAGTTCACTTTCTATATGTGTATATTTAATCTTTTTCTTTTCAATCATGAAATAAGAACAGATCATCAAAAATAGATAGAAAATGGTGATCGCAAAACTGTAGAAGTAAATAAGATATTGATAAAAATACAGGATTTGTTCCATGGGATATCTTATACAGAAGTTACCGCATTATGCTTGATATAAGCCAGGGTTTCCTTCTCAAAGGATGTAGGAGCAGATTTTTGTATAAAAGTATGGGTCTTTCGTTTATCAATTTTATACAAATTTTTTATGATCTTAATTACTGTTTCATTATTTTGGGTTTGAGGATAGATTTCTTTCAGGAAATCAAAGGCTTTTTTGGTGCGCAGTTCTCCCATCATATCGATGATGGCTTCCTGTACCAAGGTAGTGTTGTATGGATACTCTTCTGCCATTACGGTTGTCGCTTCTTCGTACTTTAATATTCCCAAAGTATTCGCAATTTCAGCCTTCACTAAAACGCTGTCGGTAGTTTTAAAAAACTCTACTAAATAAGGTGCAGCTGCTTTCTGTTCAAAATAACCTATTTCTTTGATAATGAAACTTTGGTAAGATTCTTTTTCCGAGTTTTTCAGCCATTTGGTAAGTAAAGGCAATGGACGTGCTGCATCCCGCTCTTTCAGGGAATCATGAAGCCGAACGCCATCCAGTCCATTAAAATCTTTGTCAAAATTATTTTCAAGGAATTTGAAAGCATCATTAGAAGCATATTTCAGGTACTCGCTTTTGACGTGTTTGCGGAGCGAGGGTTCGTTAGAATTGATTTTCTTTGAAAATAAACTTCCCGTAATTCCTTCCCTGATCTGATCCAGGATACGTATAGCATTTTTACTTTCGCCAAGATTATCTTTCTGCAGTTTTTTTTCCCAAAATTCCAGGAGCGGAAAAATCTCTAACAGGTGTGTATAGTTGTGATCGTTAAAAGAAGGTTTTTCTTTTAATTGAATAACCAGGTCGGTGATGTACCTTTTTTCCCAGTTTTTAAAAACAGTGTCTTTGGGATTCAGGAGGTCTTTTATTTCAAAAAAAGGCATTTCCTGCTCAGTGAGCAATACGGTCTGCAGCTTTTCTCCAAAACGATCGGAGATGTTCTCGCGTCTTGCATTATCTCGTTTTCGCTTCCTAACGGTGACGACAATTCTGACCATCGCAATGACATACAAACTTATCAATAACATGATAAGGCTGACCGTCATTCTGATAACAAAAGGATAACCGATAAATAGTGAATCAAGATAGTATAAATAAAACTTTATAGTATCCATCATTTGTGTTTGTGGCAAAGGTATAATTAATTTTAAGATTCGCAATAAAAAAATAACATGCTTTTCTTATTAATATAAAATATCTATAAAATAAGAAGAAAGTTTTATAGAAAATGCAAGTAGTTACGGTTATGCAAATTAAAAATTTATAATCTGTTCTTTACTCTGAACATTTCCACAGACACATAAAAACTCGTCCGGTAAAGCATCTCTTGCAGATAAATCTTACCACTAATCGTAGCTTTCGCCAGTAGTCCGGGATAGTTTCTTTTATATCCAGCTTACGTTTGTTTTCTTGAATGAGATAGTTATGAAAAAAAGTGATGAAAAACCTTTATGTGGTGTGTAATTTTCCTAATTTTGAAAAAAAACATATAAATGTTCTGGAAACGCCTGATGATTTTATGGGTTATTCTCTCTTCACTTGCAATTAATGCAAAAGAAATTCATATCGATTCGCTTAGAAAACAAATCTCTCATTACAACGATTTCGCAGAATATAAAACTTCTATGCAGCTCATATCGGACTTTTTAGCCGATGGTCGGGCTTCACACTATGAACGCTACACTGCTTTTTTGCTGAAAGCCATGATTTATAAAAAACTGTTCAATTATGATCAGACGTTACATAATCTGGATCTCGCCCTTCAGGAAGGAATGAAAAGCAACAGAAAGGAAATGGTGCAACAGGAAGTAAAAGCAGAAAAATCTTTTGTGTATTTTGATCTGCAGGAATTTGAAAAAGCGAAACAGTTCATGAAAGAGCTGGAAGCTACAGGTTACCAATATCTTTCCGCAAAACAGCGCATTTTCCTTTACACTCAGGAAGGATATTTTCTGATGAAAGATAAGAAATATGGCGAGGCTGAAAAAAATCTGGATCACGCTATTCAGATTGCCAAAAAATTTCATTTGCAAGATCTTCCCATCGTGTACGGAAAAAAAATAGAACTGTATAATGAAACGAAGGACACAGAAAAGCGGGATGAAATGTACAGAGAAGGATTGAAGATTGCTCAAAAATTCGGCAACGTGAAATATGAACTCTATCTGCACGAAATCATGAAAAATGTGTTCCGTAAAAATCAGGATTATCAAAAAGCGTTCGAGTTTCAACAGATCTGTGATTCTGTTTTTTTTCTCTATAATTCCAGCAGCAACAGCAGCAAGATCGAACTTTTGGAACAGCAAATGAAAACTCAGGAATACGAATATAAAATGAAAGAAAAGCGAAATGAACAGTTCTTTTTTGTGATTTTATCCGGACTTCTCATTTTTGTCATACTCATTTTCATCAAGCTTTATCTCGTTAATAAACAAAAAAGGATTATGAGTGAAAATGAAAATCGAATTATTCTGAAAGAAATAGAAACTCTTACCAACCTTGTCAATAAAAATGACGGCAGCAAAGTGGATTTGACCACATTTGACCTGACGCAGCGGCAACGGGAAATAATAGAATTGGTGAAACAGAAAAAAAACAATCGGGAAATAGCCGAAACCCTTTTCATTTCCGAAAACACCGTCAAATACCATCTGAAAGTTATCTACAATATCCTGAACATCAACCAGCGCACAGAATTATAACCGTTCGTAAGTAAAGGCGTTGCGAAAGCAATCATAGAAAGTTTTTCCATCAAACTTATTGTGAAGAATAAAAAGGTATTTTTGCAGCCGATAAATTTTTACTTATGTTCACGGATATTATTGTACATCAGGTCGGAAATAAAGTACGTCAGGAAAACCTTCATCTTTCTCAAGAAACTCTTCAACTGGAAGATGAGATGAGGGAACTGCTCTCGGATTTCTTTCTGAAAGCGTTTAAATCGGAAGAGCAGTTTCAGTTTTACAGCGATTCTTATCTGGTCAATAATCCCGTTTATCACGCTGTTTCTGAAATTTTTGATGATAAAAAAAACTTTATCGAAGAAAGCAAAGCTATCGCAAAACACTTGTATGAAGTAGCGGAAAATCCAAGAATTCAGGGCGGTGAAATGTTCGTCTGTTATTTCGAAGGAGAAGAGACGGACGAAGGTAAAATAGATAAAATCGGGATTTTTAAAACTGAAAATAAACTGCCTTTCCTGAAAATTAAAGGAGAAGATGAAAGCTTCGGTCTGCAACAGGATTGGGGAATCGGGCTTTCAAAACTGGATAAAGGTTGCATCATTTACAATAATGCACGGGAAACAGGATATGCAGTTTCGGTGATTGATCAAAATAAAAACGGAGACGAATATTACTGGTTCGAGGATTTCCTGAAAGTACAACCCCGAAGTGACGATTATTTCCATACCGGCGAAACCCTTTCTGTTTATAAGGATTTCATTACCAAACAGCTTCCGCAGGAATTTGAAGTTTCAAAAGCAGATCAGGCTGATTTTCTGAATAAATCCATTACTTTCTTTAAAGAAAAAGAACAGTTCGATTTGCAGGAATTCTCCAAGGAAGTGCTTCAGGATGAAAATGTGATCGAAAGTTTTGTGAACTATAAAACAGATTACGAACAGGATATGCAGGTTTCCATTGCAGAGGAATTTCCCATCAATGCCACAGCGGTTAAAAAGAATTCCCGGTATTTCAAAAGTGTCATCAAACTGGATAAAAATTTCCATATTTATGTACATGGCGACCGTCAGAAAATAGAAACCGGACAGGACGAAAAAGGGAAATATTACCGTCTTTATTTTGAAGAAGAAAAATAACCTGGCAACCTGAAACAGAAAACCTGTTCCCAACTCTTGGTCAGGCTTTCAATAATTTGTAAATTTGAATGCCTGAATTACAGGCTGCCTCTTGTACAGAGGAAGGTGCTGAAAACAATATTAAAAACATAGAAAATATGAAAGTTACCGTAGTAGGAGCAGGAGCAGTAGGAGCCAGTTGTGCTGAATATATTGCGATGAAAAACTTCTGTTCAGAAGTTGTGTTAGTAGACATCAAAGAAGGTTTTGCCGAAGGAAAAGCCATGGATCTGATGCAAACCGCTTCACTGAACGGGTTCGATACCCAAATTACAGGAACAACAGGAGATTACTCCAAAACAGCAGGTTCAGATGTAGCCGTTATCACTTCCGGAATTCCACGGAAACCGGGAATGACGAGAGAGGAACTCATCGGAATTAATGCCGGGATCGTGAAAGAAGTTACTGCCAATCTGGTACAGCATTCGCCGAATGTCATCATCATTGTAGTATCGAATCCGATGGATACGATGGCTTATTTGGTTCATAAAACTTCCGGACTGCCTAAAAACAGAATTATCGGAATGGGCGGTGCTCTGGACAGTGCAAGATTCAAATACAGATTGGCTGAAGCCTTGGAAGCCCCGATTTCTGATGTAGACGGGATGGTAATTGCTGCACACAGCGATACAGGAATGCTTCCATTGCTGAGCAAAGCGACAAGAAACGGTGTTCCAGTTACCGAATTTTTGAATCAAGAAAAACAAAACTACGTTATCGAAGAAACCAAAGTAGGAGGTGCCACGCTTACCAAACTTCTGGGAACTTCAGCATGGTATGCTCCGGGAGCAGCTGTTTCTGTGATGGTGCAGGCGATTCTTTGCGATCATAAAAAAATGATTCCCTGTTCACTAATGCTGGATGGTGAGTACGGGCAGCAGGATATTTGTCTTGGCGTTCCGGCCATTATCGGAAGAAACGGTGTGGAGGAAATCGTGGAAATCACTTTAACAGATGCTGAAAAAGAAAAATTCGCAACTGCTGCGCAAGCGGTAAGAGAAGTGAATGGCGATTTGAAGTTCTAAGAATAAATTGAATAATATATTTGGGAAGCGCGTCCGGTTGGGCGCGTTTTTTTTGCGGCGGCGCAGCCGCCGCAAAAAAAAGTTTCCAATATCTAAAACAGAAATACCTTCAGCGGTGTAACAAAACAGGAATTTCGCTGTCTTATTATCCAACTAAATACCATTATGAGAATCAGCATTACTCTCGCATTTTTATTTTTCTGCACGTTGCTTTCTGCGCAGTCAACTCAAGATACATTGAAGCAAAGTGAAATAGAAGGTGTCGTCATTACTGCCCGGAAGCCTACCGTTGAAAGTAAGGTGGACCGTACCGTTTTCAACGTGGAGAATTCTTCCATTCTTGCAGGAAATACCACGTGGGATGTATTGCGCATGACGCCATTGGTAAGCATTGATAATAATGATGTGGTAAAATCTGAGGGCGAGAACGTAACTGTTTACATTAACGACAGAAAATCAGTATTTACCGGCAAGGAACTGAAGGAATATCTGAAATCCATTCCCGCAGATAATCTGATGAAAATTGAAGTGATCACCAATCCGTCTTCTCGTTATGAAGCCAGCGGACAGGTCATCAACATCGTGTTGAAAAAAAGGGAGGATGAGGGCGTGAAAGGAAGTGTATCCATGACCAATACCCAAAACCGGAAAAACAATCAGTATTCCGGTCTGAATTTGAATTATCACAAAGGGAAATTTACCCAAACCATCACCGGAAGTTATAACGACTACTCCAGTGTTCAGTCTGATACTACCGAAAGTCTGTTATATCTGAACAATGAAAGCCGTCGTACAGAAAGCAACGCGCTGTATCACAGCAGAATGCCGTCTTTTTCCAGCGCTTCAGAGTGGGAGTTGAACGATAAAAACAATATCGGAATCATTGGGGAGTTTTTTCAGAACAACAGTAGTTCTGAAGGAAATTCTACAGGTGAAATTCTGCGAAACGGATTGCCTTACAATCAGTATTTAGTGGAGCAGCAGGAAAATTCCAATTACATGGTTCTGAGTTCTAATATATTCTACAAATATTACGATAAGCAGAAAAATAAGATTTTTGATGTGAATGCCGGCGTTAATTATAATACACACGACAGCGACCGGAATTTCCTGAGATCCCAGACTCTGATGCCTTTCATGGAATCCCAGCAGGTGATGAGCCATACCCAAATGCGGAATTATTACCTGAAACTGGATTACTCCCAGCCTTTGGATTCAGCTGGAAGCACTTTTGAAGCAGGAATGAAACTGGATTTTAACAATAATCATGTTCCGACGGACTATTACGGATTTACTTCGCAAATATTGAAAAACAGATTCAGGTACCGGGATAATCTCAATTCTGTTTATGCCAATTACAGCAGTAAGTTTTTTGATCATCTGGATGTAAGGGTAGGTCTGCGCTATGAATACATGACCCTGAAACTGCATCAGGAAACGGACAATATTCAAAGAGAAGATTCTTATGGTATTTTGATGCCGAATGTGCTTTTGAAATATACCTTCACACCGAATTTCAATCTTTCTTCATCGTATAATTACAGCATCTGGAGGCCGTGGTATTCGGAATTCAATCCGTTTGAGCTTCCATCAGGAGACGGCAATTACACCAAGGGGAATATGGATCTGGAACCCAATCCGAACCATCGTTTTACGCTGAAAGCCGGCATTTATAAAAAATATTTCCTTTCCCTGAATTACGGATTTACGAATCAGGATTACTGGGACGATTATATTCAGGACGGAGACCGGCTGATCTCTTATCCGGCCAACTTCCCAGGAAGGTCGGAGAGGTATTCAGCCAACTTCAATACGAACCAGACTTTCTTTCAAAACAAACTGAATGTCAATCTGAATCTGGGCCTCAATTATATCGATAACAGTGATTTTAATGCGAGAAACGGAATCGAAGCCAGGGATTATCTGACCAATTTCGGAGGCTCGGTTAATTTCTCTTACACAAACCTATTTGGTAAAAACATCAATCTTTCCGGATGGGGAGGCCTGTACAAACAGAATAACGGGAATACGCAGGGCAATACCTTTAATTTCTATCACAACTTTTCGGTAACCAAAATCTTTGAAAAAGTGGGAATTGAAGCGAGTCTGCGTTTCAATAATATCTTTATGAAACCGGTGTTTGATCAAACTACGTATAGCCAGGTGGGAACTTTCCACACCATAAGCCGATCCGACTGGTACGGAGCCTCATTTACTTTGGTCAAGCGGTTTGGAAATCAGAAAGTAAAAGAGAATTCTAAAGTGAATGCAGAGAAAAATGAAGGTGGTGGGAAGTAAATTTTCTTTTACGAGGATAATGGGAGAATGAGGTTTGCATATGAAATGAACGGAAGAGTTGGTGCAGATGAAATGAGTTATTCCGGACGCATATTTTTATTGATAGTTTGTCATAGAGAACAGTTCAGGTATACAAAATGTCTATTGTGTTGAATTCGTTTTCAGTACGAAAACACTGTACAATATTTCCATTATTGTTTTTAAAATTCAGAGTTTAGCTGTGTATCAGTATATTTTTTGATGAGGTAATCATCTAAAATATTCAATATGAAAGCAGCCGTATTCCACCGTCCCGGTTCTGTAACCTGTGACGAAACAGAAGACCCGAAAATACAATCTCCTGAAGATGTTATTTTAAAAGTGACTGCCACTGCGATTTGTGGTAGTGATCTCCATCTTTATTCCGGTGGAGTTCCGCAAGCCCGTCCCATGGTTTTAGGCCATGAATTTATGGGTATTGTAGAAGAGACCGGCCCGGATGTGCACCATCTGAAGAGAGGAGACCGTGTGGTCGTTCCATTTCCCGTTGCTTGTGGCGGTTGTTTTTTCTGCCAGCACGAGCTTCCTGTTGCTTGCGAAAATTCCAATCCTAAAATGTATGGCCCTGAAGGCGGAATACTGACAGAAAAAGGGGGCGGACTGTTCGGTTACGGCGATTTGTACGGCGCACATGACGGTGGCCAGGCGCAATATGTAAGGGTTCCTTATGCGAATCACGGTCCGCGGAAAGTTCCGGATAACCTTACCGATGAACAAGTGCTTTTTTTAACGGATATTTTCCCGACCGGATATACGGGAGTTTTATGGGGAGAACTGAAACCCGGCGAAACAGTAACTATATTCGGCGCCGGACCCGTAGGAGTGATGGCAGCGAAAAGTGCCGTGCTCCACAATGCAGGCAAGGTGATCGTCATCGATACGCTTTCTTACCGGTTGGAAAAAGTGCAACAACTTACCGGTTGCGAAACCGTACTTTGGAAAAACGACCGCGATACCATAACTCAAATCCGGCAACTGACCAAAGGACGGGGTGCCGATGTATGTATTGACGCCGTCGGATTTGAGCCGGAAAGAAATATAATCGATCGCCTGAAAGCCACCGTGAATTTTGAAAAAGGTTCTATTAAAGTCCTCGATGCCTGTTTCAGTGCCGTAAGAAGGGGAGGAAGGATTTCTATTTTAGGAGTTTATCCTGTTCATTATGATAATTTCAGATTGGGACAGATCTTTGATAAAGGCCTTACTATAAAAGCAGGGCAAGTTCCGGTGCACAACATTATCGACAGGCTTTTGGGCTATGTGGAGCAAGGAAAAGTAACGCTGGAGGATATTATCACCCACCGGATGCCGCTCTCAGAAGTTTCCAAAGCGTATGAAATTTTCGATAAAAAAGAAGACGGTTGTGTGAAGGTAGTTCTGGATCCATGGGCTTAATGAAGTTCAGATTGCATAAGAATTTTCTCTTATCCTTTATTCGTCTAAATCAATAAACGCTTCGGAACCCGAAGCGTTTATTCTGTTTAAAATTTATTTTCCACCTGTGCCGCTTTCAGCAGGAAAGCATGTATATCGGTATTCTTCATGAAAGGTTTCATTTGATCGCTACCCGGTCCGTACATCGCAAGTTCGGTGTAATCCGCTGAGTGATCCATACTGATCCAACCCACAGAAGTATATTCCTGCTGCATTTGCGAAAGCAGTTTGAAAGGAAGATGTCTCGGGTTGTAAACACCGTCTTCCCTTTTTGCTTTAGAATAAAAAGAGAGAATTTCTTTAGCCTGTTCATCGGTGATTTTAATTCCGGCATTCGCCTGCGCAATTCTGTCTTTTATGGTGTTGATGCTGTCGGACGCCTGAATTCCTTGTAGAATCCATTCATTGGTTTGCGAGAATTTCTGAATCCGGTCAAAATTATTGTTGACCTCTTTACCATAGATCAGTCCCGGATTTGCATTTCCATGGTCTGAAGTGATGACTATCAGGGTATTTCCGTCTTTTTTTGCAAAATCAAGAGCCACTTTTACGGCATCATCAAAAGCGAGCTGATCATAAAGAAGGCCGGCGATGTCATTCCCGTGCGCCGCCCAGTCCACTTTCCCGGCTTCCACCTGCATTACAAAACCTTCTTTATGGTCTTGCATCTGATGGATGGCTTTAGAAGTCATTTCTGCCAAAGTCGGGATGTTATTTTGTATAAAACTGCTGCTGAACTGATCCTGTGCATAAGGAAGTGCGTCTTCATCAAAAGTAGCCAGCAACGGTTTGTTTTGAGGTGCGGCATTCATCTCTGCTTTATTTCGTGCTACAGCATAGCCTTTATTTCTGAAAACGGAATAGAGATCTTTTTTGTCTTTGCGTTGTGCAGCATCAAAATATTTATGGCCGCCGCCCATCATCACATCAAATCCCAGTTCTGAATACAGTGATGCAATTTCCTCCTGAGAATTTCTGTTTTTGGTAAACACTGAAAAACCGGCTGGTGTAGCATGGGTAATAGGAACTGTGGTGACACATCCAACTTTTTTCCCTGCTTTTTTAAATTTTTGAAGGATGGGAAGGTACGCTTCGCCATTTGCGCCGATATTGATACTGCCGTTGTTTACCCGATGTCCTCCTCCCCAGGAAGAACTGGCTGCTGCAGAATCAGTGACAATAGAGTTGGCAGATGCCATATCCATCAGTCCTCTTTGTGCCAAATGATCTTCATACAGGGAGATCCAGTGCGACGGCCTTCCCAGCTTTCTTCTGTTGTAGATATCCGCCATATTCAAGGTTCCCGAACTCATTCCGTCACTCACCATAAAGATGATATTCTTGGCTTTTTTTCCGCCAAATTCTTCTGTAATGATATTGGCTTTGGTGCCAATGGGTGTTAAAAGCAATCCTCCAAATGCCAGTGAGCCTCCTTTTAAGAAATCACGTCTTCTCATTATTTCCAATTTTTTTCAAATGTAAACAAACACGTATTAACCTAATATGAATTTTAAAAAGCTGCTTTACCGGGATCAATTGCTTTTAATTGAGTAGTATCAGAAGCGCTTGCGAGAGGAATGGAATGTCACTTTTTTATATTCTTGTGATCTCTGCACCCAATGCTTTCAGCCTTCCATCAATATTTTCGTAACCACGGTCAATCTGTTCAATGTTATGAATGATTGATGTTCCTTCCGCAGAGAGAGCGGCAATCAGCAGTGCATTCCCGGCCCTGATGTCGGGGGAAATCATGGTAGTACCCCGCAACGGAAATTCATGATTCAGACCTACTACCGTAGCCCTGTGAGGATCACAAAGGATAATTTGCGCACCCATATCGATCAGTTTATCAACGAAAAACAATCGGGATTCAAACATTTTTTGATGTACCAAAACAGTTCCCCTGGCCTGTGTTGCTACTACCAGAATGATGGAAATTAAATCCGGTGTGAAACCGGGCCAGGGCGCATCCGTTACAGTAAGGATCGAGCCGTCAATGAATTTCTGAATGGTATACTGTTCCTGTGCAGGAATAAAAATATCGTCATTGTCACGTTCCATGGCAATTCCCAGTTTTCTGAAAACTCCCGGAATAACGCCCAAATGGTTCCAACTTACATTTTTGATGGTGATTTCAGATTTCGTCATGGCTGCCATGCCGATCCACGAACCGATTTCCACCATATCCGGAAGCATCGTATGTTCCGTTCCGCGTAGATGGGGAACGCCCTCTATCGTGAGCAGATTGGATCCGACTCCGGAAATAACTGCGCCCATTCTGTTGAGCATTCTGCAAAGCTGTTGAATATAAGGTTCGCAGGCAGCGTTGTAAATTCTGGTTTTTCCTTTGGCTAAAACGGCAGCCATGAGGATATTAGCGGTTCCGGTAACCGAAGCTTCTTCCAAAAGGATAAACTTTCCTTGCAATTCTTTGGCCTTCAGGCTGTAACATCCTTCTTTTTCATCATACCGGAATTCGGCTCCTAATTCTGTGAAGCCCTGGAAATGAGTATCTAATCGTCTCCTTCCAATTTTATCGCCGCCTGGAGTAGGCATGGAAGCTTCTCCAAAACGGGCGAGCATGGGACCTAGTAGCATAATGGAACCCCGCAGTTTGGCACTTTCTTTTTTGAACTCAGGAGATTGGATGTAATTAAAATCCAGCGTTTCGGCTTTGAAGGAATAATCGCCTTTGCCATGTTTCTGAATTTCCACGCCCATTGCACCTAAAATTTCGATCAGCCTGTTCACGTCATGAATATCCGGAATATTATTGATGCGTACTTCCTCATCTGTCAACAATACTGCACAGAGAATCTGCAAAGCTTCATTTTTGGCTCCTTGCGGAGTAATTTCTCCCTTCAGTTGTTTTCCTCCTTTGATCTCAAATGTTCCGTTCATTATTTTCTCCGGGTTTTATTTTGCTGGTTTTGCTGATTTCTCTGTTTGTTGCGGTTACCGTTTTGACTTTGACTTTGTCCTTGGTTTTTATTTTGCTGATTTTTATTCTTGGTGGCACTGTAGTAAATTTTACTTTTCTCCAGACTGTCGATTCCAGTGAGATCCAGCCGGTTTTCGGAGAGTTCTTTTAAATGCCTGAAGATCACGTCATCCGTCACATGTTCTTTATTATAAATGTTGTAGGATTTTTTCATGTTGTTGGCAATCACTTCAATAAGAGCATCTTTTTCATCGCCTTCTTCCAGTGCAATGGCTTTTTCAATAAGCTGAAGAATGCTTTTCCCATAGAATTTGAAGTCGCCCTGAAGCGCAGGGTATTCCATTCTCGCAGGTTTTGTCATTCTTTCCCCTTTTGGCGGAATAGGATACGGAGAATCTACATCGAGATCGAAATCAGCCAGGATAAAAAGATGATCCCAAAGCTTATGTTTGTAGTTTTCTTCATCGCGAAGCTGCGGATTTCGTTGCCCCATAAAATCAATGATGGCTTTGGCCATTTTATTGCGCTCGTCTCTGTCTTCAAGAGTTTTGCAGCGTTCTACCAGACTCTGGACAATTCTTCCATACTCGGGCATATATAAATGGGTTCTGTCGGTGTTGTATTCCATAAATGCAAATATAAGGATTTGAAGGTCTTTTATTCAATAAATTTTTCTTTCTGCTGTGCCGTAGGAACAGGACATTGCGCGCCCGGAAGTTTGCTTCTGTTTCTGGCAATTCTGTCATATATCCTATCCGAAAAGAACTTAGGAAAGAGTTTGAAAGCAGTCATCAACTGGTATTTTCCACCCAGAAGTTTTGCGATTTCCAAGACAGCTTCAGATTTCACATAATAAAAAGAATTCGGCCTCCAGAGATAGAGGGTGTTGAGTTGCTGTCGCGGCAGATTTCTTTCCTGAAGGAAATGCTGTCCAAATGTGGATTGCAGCGGAGAAAAGAGAAACTGGTCTTTACGGTCGTTTTGCAGAATCCATTGTATCCAATAATTGCAGAATCCACATTCTCCGTCATAAAAAACATAGTATTTGGAAGGGTCGGGGTGTTTGTTCATCGTTGTATTATTCCTCAGCCGGAAGCTGGTGGCTGATTCTGATATCCGTTTCTGTTTTCCTGAAATAATCAGCCAGTATTTTTCGTTCTTCATCGGTAATCTGCGCTTCAGGATGCCCAATAAGATAAGAATCCATCGGCATTTCACCATTTTCTGTTACTTCGGCTGCTTCATGCAATTTGTGTGCCTGCCTTTTGGGCTCGTAGGTAGCGAACAGAGAAAAATTGAGTTTTTTCCGGCCTTCATCAATATGATCTTTCAGAAACCAACCGACGGGCTGGAAATTGGAATACCACGGATATTTGGTTTCATTGCTGTGGCAGTCGTAACATGCGTTTCGGATCAGAGAGGCGGTATTCTGCGGAGTTTCTTTTATAGTCAGAAAATCCATCCCGGGATTTACGGGCGGATTGGCCTTGTCAATCCTGAAAAACTGAATCAGGATCAGAAGGACAACCAATACAATCAGTACTTTTTTCATACGCTAGATTTAGTGTTTAAATGTACAAAATTCCGGTTGATTTTGTAAAATGATGTATTTGCCCATGCTAAGGGAGAAAACGTTATCTTTGCCGAAATTTTTGGGCTCGGAAAGTCCGGGTAACCCATTAATAATCAACATTCTTTCTCAAGAAGAATTATTAAACGAAATTTTATGAGCAACATTGTCGCCATTGTAGGCCGTCCCAATGTAGGGAAATCAACACTTTTTAACCGTCTTCTGGAGCGCAGGGAAGCCATCGTGGATGCTACCGCAGGCGTTACCCGTGACCGTCATTACGGGAAATCCGACTGGAACGGAATTGAATTTACCGTCATCGATACCGGTGGATATGAAGTGAATACCGAAGATGTTTTCCAGGAAGAAATCGCAAGACAGGTGCAGTTAGCCATCGATGAAGCGACTTCCATTATCTTTATGATGAACGTGGAGGAAGGCCTTACCGATACAGATATTGAAATTAATGAAATGCTCCGTCGTTCCGGAAAACCTGTGTATATCGTGATCAACAAAGTTGATTCTGCCAAAGAGGAACTTCCTGCCACCGAGTTTTATTCTTTGGGAATTGATAAATATTACACCATGTCTTCTGCAACAGGTTCAGGTTCCGGAGAGCTGCTGGATGATATTGTAAAAGATTTTCCGACCAAAGATTATAAAGATCCTTTTGAAGGCCTTCCTAAAATCACCATTGCCGGCCGTCCGAATGTAGGGAAATCCACCCTGATCAATGCGCTGCTGGATCACGAAAGAAATATTGTGACCGATATTGCCGGAACCACGCGCGACAGTATTGAAACCCTTTAC
>JADMKO010000085.1 GCA_015478785.1 Chryseobacterium sp.
GCAATCACTTCATTCACGTTCATATTGCTTTGCGTTCCGCTGCCGGTTTGCCAGATCACCAGAGGGAAATTCCCGTTGAGTTTTCCTTCCCGGATTTCATCACACACCTGTGCGATCAGGTCTCTTTTTTCCGAAGGAAGTACACCGAGATCGGCATTGGCAAAGGCTGCGGCTTTTTTCAATATCGCAAACGCTTCGATGATTTCCGATGGCATACTGCCTTCCGGCCCTATTTTGAAATTGTTTCTGGAACGCTCCGTTTGGGCTCCCCAAAATTTATCTGAAGGAACGTTGATTTCGCCCATCGTATCGTGTTCTGTTCTGTAATGCATGATTTTGTGATTTTAAATTTGGAGTCTTTAAGATACGAAAATATTTTTTTACTTTTCTTAAAGTTTCAGAAAGTATTTTTAGGGGCTGCTTTAAACAAAAAAACCGCCGAAGCTGGCGGTTTCAGTGATTTTTTATTAATTTTTTCCAGAAACATATATATCATGCACAATAAGATTCCCTAGCTTCTGTCTGTCTGATTGCGTCCAAGAAGTACAACCAATTCTTTCATATGTACACCTCTCTCCTAATAACCCCCAGTTTTGATTAAACGTAACAGTGATTCGAGTGGGTTTATCACCAGAGTTTTTGTAGTGAGATTTTGATACAAACAAAAAACTTATTCTGTTTACTTCATTAGGATTTTTATTGGGACTTGGTATAACTGAAACGATATTTATATTAATTGCATCGAGTAAATTATTAAGACTTTTTCCTATAAATTCATTTTTATTGATTTCCAATTTCTTAGCATCTTCAAGATTGTTTAATTTAAACTGTGCACAAGCAACATTTGAAATAAAGAAACAGTTAAGGAATAGTATTAAAGAAATGTTTTTCATAATTTTAAGGGCATTGTGTTATATTATATTTAGTATTTCCATTTGAAGTATTTGTGGAAACGTTTAGTTTTTTAAAGTTTCCATTCCCATCCATTTTAGTAAGTGCAATACCTGTATTGTACTTATCCAACATAAATGCTAAAGCCATCTCTTTATTATCATTATTATAGAAAGAAATGTCATCCCATTCATTGAATAACGGTTGAGGAAAGGTGGGTGGCACATTTGGGTCTGGTTGAGAGGGCGGAAATTGTTGTAAAAATGCGTTCATAGCTGCTGGGTTGGTAACGACTAAAGCATAAACTGTTCCGTTAGGATTTATGACGTATCGGGTAGTATAGGTAGTGTATTTGTTATTGGCTGTGATGAGGCCATAAAAATCTCCTGGAGAAGGAGGTGTATTCCCACTATGGTTATGAATATCAGCCACCGGATTTGAAAATGAATGCTGTAAGTCAATGCTGTACTGACTGCCGGTTTGTATGGATGTAGGAGTAATATGCCCATTTACATCACCAAGAACAGCTCCGTTTTCTAAACCGTTATTCATACCAGCGATAGTGGCCTTTGTAGAGTTAAACTCACTGTGATTTGACAAATCTGTAGCTTTTATAGACGCGGTTTGTGCTTGTTCGCAGGGCGTTACCTGCGGTTGCGGCAACACGGGGCTTGGTAAATCTCCACCTCCTCCACTACAATTTCCAAACTTATCACAACCACCACTACCCGGCAAGGTAAAGTTGGCTAATAAATAACCTGGAAATTGCTGATGAATAGGACGGTATATGGGTATCACTACTTCTTCAATATCTGTATCTTCCACTTCTCTATCAGGGCCTTGTTTACGTTCGAAAGAAGCTATAGCTTCATCCTTAAATTCACCATCCTGATGAAAAAAGAAGGATAAGTAGGTATCATCAGCATTCAGGCTGGCACCCAGTAGTTCTATGACTTTTCCATCCTGTACGATAGGATAGAAAACCATTTTGGTTGAATCTTCTTCATAAAATACATGTGTTGCAAAGCGGAAGTCCACCTGAGGTATAGAAGTATCCTCAAAATCTGGTGCTTCTTCAGGATATAATTCAAAGTAGCGGAAATAAAGATAGCGAAAGCCTTCCTGATAATGCATATCATTCTCGCGGGCCAAGCTGCCTTCTTTCTTATTGCTAAAGATTCCAAACTTTGAAACCTTTTCAGATTGTTGTTGCGCTTCGGCGACCATCTCATCCTGTCGACAACTATTTAGTATTAACAGCAGCAGGAATAACAATCCTGTGTAATTAATGATTCTCTTCATGGGCTAATAATTTAAGTGTTTTAATTTTCTCCGAAATTAAATATATTTTCATATGCATGTCACTCTATTTACGCATAATTTTACCCTGATTTCGGGTAAAGCAATATTTGGATTTTATTTCTACATTTGCTTAAACAAAAAAAAGTATGAATACAATTGTTTCAGAAAAAATAAAAAGATTGAGAAAAGCAAAAGGGCTGTCGCAGGAAGAAATGGCGGATAAGCTCCATATTTCGTAATCCGCTTATGCAAGAATTGAAACCGGCGAAAGCCAGTCTTGGGCAACTCATTTAGAGAAATTGAGCGAGATTTTTTATGTAAAACCAGAAAGTTTTTTTATAGATGATGCCAATAATTTTAACAACCAAAATCAGGAACAAAACGGCGGTATGGCATTTCAGTTCGTAGGAACCATTAATACGATTAATTCTTTATCTGAAAAATTGATTGAACAGTACGAAGAAGAATACAGGAACTGAAATCCATCATCAGCGAACTGAAAGAAGAAATAAAAACACTGAAAAGTTAAAAAAAGTCACTGGTTTTGTCTCCGGAATAATTCGTCCGTATCTTTCTATAAAAACGTCCTGATGTTTTGAAGAAAACGTCCTGATGTTTTAGTGAAAATATCCTGATGTTTTTTAGTAAACGTGCATATCTTTAGAACAGCTTGTTATGATGAGCTGTTCTAAAGCTAAAATCAAATTATTACAAGTGATTATATTACTTCTTTATTGAACCATAAACTTTTTTGGAAACATCAGATGTATTTTAAGATAAGTAAAGCAGAAGAAGCAGAAGAAACAAAAAAAGCGAAGAAAATTTCTCCTTTATTTTGCCATGAAACCTTATTTTTACACCATGAGAAACTATACCTCACTTCTTTTTTCCCTGCTTACTTTGGCTCTGTTTGGGCAGGAATACCGTTTTGATTATATGGAGAATTTCGAAATTAAAGGGGTGTATTCGACAACCTTTAATATTAAAGAGACTTTATTTGTTAATTCTCAAGATGACAGTTATATTCTTAAAATTCATTCCGGTAACCGTGCTTTTATCTATGATTATAAGAAAGAAAGGCTTCATCATCTTACTTTACTGAAAACTGGTCATGAAGAATATGAATTCAAATATGTAAAAAGTGAAAACTTTCTTCCCTGGGATAAAATTAAAAATGTTTATGCCAACATAACCAGCAATAGAGAAAATGTTTATCTGATACAAGATTATAAAAGTAAAAAAAGGCAGAAGAGTAAAGATTATACTGTAGTATTGGAAGAAGCACCTTTTACCTCTCTCTATATCTCGGTTGAAATACCTGCCAGAAAAATATTATTTTTCAGAAATCTACTAAAAGACAATTCTCCAAAAGAAAAAAACTTTGTAATAAAAGAGTATACATGCAATGACCCATACGGAACTTTTATTAGCAGGCTGACAGATTATGAAAAGACAGAATTAGTCATCAAAATTCCAAAATAAATTCCTTCCTCAAGTGCTACCATTTCAACAATTCTTCCTTATCTTTTGTCGAAAGTTGCCCTTCCATTTTGAAAAGGTTAAGGTGTAAAAACAAAAAAACCGAAGAAATTCTCCGGTTTTTTGTTGATGTTAAGATGAGGTTATCTCTTCTTTTTTGCTTTCAGAACGCTGCCTTTCACAGGCTTCGGATGCTCGTTGGTCACGAAGGTCATTTCGTCAACAATTCTTTTTGCACCGGCATACTGATCGATGGTCCACATTACAAAACGGATATCCACATTGATGGTTTTCTGCCATCTCGGTTCGAAAACGATGTCTCCTGAAAGCGCTTCAGAATTTCCGTCAAAAGCGATTCCGATCAGGTTTCCTTCTGCGTCAATCACCGGTGATCCGGAATTTCCTCCAGTGATATCATGATCCGTAAGAAAGTTGACAGGTAAATATCCTGCTGCATCGGCATAAATTCCATAATCTCTGGTTGCGTGCATATCGAGAACCTTTTTAGGAAGGTCAAACTCTTCGTCTCCTTCTTTGTATTTATCTACTAGTCCCTGCATATCCGTATAGAAATTATCGGTAATTCCTTTGTAACTTCTGTCAGCTCTTTGAGGAAGCGTGGCTACTTTTCCGTAAGTCAATCTCATGGTTCCGTTCGCATCCGGATAGAAAGTTTTCTCAGGGAACGCTTTTCTGTAACCTTCCATGAGCATTCTGTTGTTTCTGGCAAAATTACTTTCTACCAAAGAGAATTTCTTAGCCAAAGCTCTTTGATCAGCAACATAAGCGTTGGAAAGTCGGTACAGCGGATCGGCGTCCAATTTTACTTTATCAGGATTCAGCATGAAATTGAGGGCTGAAGCTTTATTGGCGAATATGGAAGAATGCGCCTGCAAAGAAAGGTTGGAGGCATCCTGAGCCATCAATGTTGGCGAAGCCACGTCACGGTTTACTTTGGTTTGATAAAGCTTCACCAGTGAATTCAGCATTTCGCCTTCCAGTTCTGCATCGAAATCATTGTAGAAATCATTGATCGCTTCCTCCAGTTGAGGCTTCATTTTGATTCTGTTCTGCATATCCTGATCTGCATAGGTTTTAAATAAATTCCCCAGCTGAAAAGGTGTTGTAATATATTTGGAATTGATTTGAATCTGAATATTATAGCTTCTCTCCATATTCCGTTGGGAAACCTGCTGATAATAGGTTTTTATTTCTTCCAAGATCCCGACGTAATCCTGATTTCCGGGAAGCAGTGTCCAGTTGGCAAAAGCATTTTCCTCTCTCTCTTTCTCAGAAATGGTAGAATTTTTAATCACCGCATCTATGGTTCCCTGTCTGTTTTTCCAGTAATTGGCAACATTGGCGTATTGTGAAGCGTAACTCAGTTGTGTCGCTTTATTTCTGTCCATGTATTTTTTCATTACCTGCATCGCAAGATTGGAAGCTTCTACCCAAGCCGGGTAATCTTTGGTAACGAGTTGATTGATTCCATAAGACGTCATATAACGGTTGGTTCTTCCGGGATATCCGATGATCATGGAGAAATCTCCGGGCTCAATGCCCTTTAGAGAAACCGTAAGATGGTGTTTTGGTTTCAAAGGAACATTCTTCGGGTCGTATTCTGCAGGATTTCCTTTGGCATCAGCATACACTCTGAAAACAGCAAAATCTCCGGTATGCCTTGGCCATTCCCAGTTATCGGTATCGCCACCGAACTTCCCTATGGCAGACGGAGGTGCGCCTACGAGTCTTACATCTTTATAATCCTGATAAACGAAATAATAAAATTCATTTCCGTTAAAGAAATCCCGAACAACTACGGTATATTTTCCGTTCTCGGAATTTTCAGTTTGAATGGCTTTATATTCTCTGTCGATGACGGCTTTGCGCTGTTCTTCCGTCATGGAAGCGTTCAGTTTTGAATTGATTCTTTGGGTTGCATCATCCATTCTGATAAGGAAACGGACATAAAGATCCTTCGCATTAAATTCATCTTTCTGCTTCATGGCCCAGAAACCGTTTTTCAGATAATCCTGTTCTGGAGTGGAAGCAGCCGCAATGTTGTCATATCCACAGTGGTGATTGGTAAAGATTAATCCCTGATCGGAAACAATTTCGCCCGTGCAATATCCTCCGAAGCTTACAATAGCGTCTTTCAGGGAAGAATTATTAACGGAATAGATTTCTTCAGGAGTCAGTTTCAGGCCCTGACGCTGCATATCCACTCCATTCAGTCTTTTGATCAGCATCATGAGCCACATTCCCTCATCAGCCTTCATTTGTACAAAACTTAGAAGGAATGTAAGCAGTAAAAATATTCTTTTCATTGTTCTAAAATTATTAATGGTGGCTAATTTAGTAATTTCTTTCAAGAATCATTTTAAGATTTTGGATATTTTAAGAGAATTTGTATAAAAATAAAGACTGCCTCACTTTCGGAGACAGTCTTCAGAAAAGATATTAGAAATAAATTTTATTTTACAATCGTCATTTCATTGATCAAATGGCCTGCTCCGGCGAATTTGTCAATAACCCAAAGTACATATCTGGAATCTACGGCAATGGTTTTCTGCCAGTCTTCCTCGAAAACGATGTCTCCGGAAAGAGCTTCAGAATTTCCGTCAAAAGCTAAACCAATCAGTTCTCCGTTACCGTTCAAAACCGGCGATCCGGAGTTTCCACCTGTAATATCATTATCAGTAAGAAAATTAACCGGAAGGTATCCTGCAGGATCAGCGTATTGTCCATAATCTCTTTTCGCATTCAGGTCGATCAGCTTTTGTGGCATATCGAATTCTTCGTCTCCTTTTTTGTATTTTGCTACAGTTCCGTCGAGATCTGTGTAGAAATTATTGGTAACACCATGGTAATTTCTGTCATCTCTGAAAGGAAGTGTCGAGATTTTCCCGAAAGTAATTCTCATGGTAGAGTTGGCATCCGGATAAAATTCAATTTTGGGATGTGATTTTCTTAAACCATCAAAATAAAGTCTGTTGATGTTGCTGAATTTATCATCTTCAGCTGCGTATTTATTGTTCAGTTTTCTTTGATCTTCAACATATCCGGTACCCAGTTTGTAAAGTGCGTCTCTTTCCAACGTTTGCATATCTGGATTGTTAAGGAAATTCATGGCTGAGTTTCTGTTGGCAAAAATGGAATGTTTCGCAACATCGTCCAGAAGATCAGCATTGATGTGCTGGAAATAAGGCGAAGCCACAAAGCCATCCACTTTGGATTTATACACGCTTACCATGGTTTTCAGCATTTCCTGCTCCATCGCCGGATTGAATTTCTCATACATCGTGTTAATTCTTTCCGATAAAGTTTTCTTCATCTCTGCTTTTTTGGCAGCATCGGTTTCGTTCATCATCGTTTTGAAAGCACTTCCCAAAGAAACTGCGTAAGAAATATACTTTGCATTTCTGGTCATTTGTGAAGCGTAATTTCTTTCTACACCTCTGGCAGAAGTTGTTTTGTAATAAGACTCCATATCGGCAAGTACATTTCCGTACAGGTCTTTATTTTCAGATTTCTGTGCCCATTTTTGGAACACTTCTTCTACTTTTTGCTTATCCTGAATCGTTCCGTTTTTATTGACGGATTCTATGGTTCCCTGTCTGTTTTTCCAGTAATTGGCCACAGAAGCGTACTGTGAAGCGTAATTTAATTTCGTAGCCTGATCACGATCCATATACTTTTTCATCACATCCATCGCATTTCTGGAAGCGTCTACCCAACCTGGATAATCCTTATTTACCAGTTGATCAATTCCGTACGACGTCATGTAACGGTTGGTTCGTCCCGGATATCCCACAATCATCGCAAAATCATCTGCTTTGAACGGTTTTATAGAAACCGGAAGGTGATGTTTAGGCTTCATCGGAACATTGTTCGGGGAATATTCTGCAGGATTTCCATTGGCATCGGAATAAACTCTGAAAACCGCGAAATCTCCTGTGTGTCTTGGCCATTCCCAGTTATCGGTATCACCACCGAATTTTCCGATGGAATTAGGCGGAGTCCCTACCAATCTCACATCTTTAAAATCCTGATAAACAAAATAATAAAACTCGTTTCCATTGTAAAAATCGCGAACTACAACGGTATATTTTCCGTTTTCGGAATTTTCATTCTGAATCTTTTTATATTCACCGTCGATGATGTCTCTTCTTTCTTTGGTGGACATTTGGTTGTTCAGCAACGCATTGATTCTGTTGGAAACATCATCCATTCTAACCAGAAATCTCACTGAAAGACCTTTCGCCGGAAGTTCCTGGCTTTTGTTCATCGCCCAGAATCCATTGGTGAGATGGTCTTTTTCAGGGGTGGAAAGTGCTGCAATCTGTCCGTAACCACAATGGTGATTGGTGAACAGCAACCCTTCTTTAGACACCATTTCCGCAGTACATCCGCCACCAAACTGCACAATGGCATCTTTCAGGCTGGAGCCATTCACCGAATAAATTTCTTCTGCAGTTAATTTTAGTCCTTTTTTCTGTAAATCCTGTCCTTTCAGTCTGTTTACCAGCATCATCAGCCACATTCCTTCATCGGCTCTCATTTGAACAAAACTCAACATGAATGTTAAGAGTAAAAATATCTTTTTCATAAGTAAAATTAAATTTGCCGCAATTTAATCATTTTTTAATGTATTTTTGAATGATCTGTTTAAAAAACCCGGATAAATGAAAAGTTTTGCTATGCAGTTGCTGCTCCCTTTAATGCTAATTTTGATGATGAATTGTAACTCACAACACAACAAAGATCAACTCCAAAAACAGTGGAGCCTGATTTCATTTAGCGATTTTGATAAAACTCTGCTGACGAAAAACAATGCGTATCTGAATTTAATTCCTAAAGAATCTGCTGAAAACCAGTACAGTGCTTACATGGGATGCAACAATTTATTTGTAACCGCAAAATTTGATTCAAAAGGGAAAGTAGAGTTTTCCGATATTGGTGCCACTATGATGTATTGTGAAAATAATATGGAACTGGAAAAAACCTTCATCTCGCAGATTGCTGAAATGAAATCTTACCGTATTGAAAATAAACGCCTGATTCTTGCAGACGGGAAAGGAAACGAAATGATTTTTACGACCACAGAAAAGTGATACCTGCAATTTTATATTAAATATCCGAAATAGTAGAAACATTTTAGGCCTTCAAAACCCGTTATTTACGGATAAATAGAACAGATGGATGTAGATCCCGAAATTATCGGATTTATTGCAGGAGGTTTGTCTTCGGCATTATTTATTCCTCAGATTATCAAAATTTTCAAAGAGAAATCAGCTGAGGAAATATCGTTGCTCACCTGTATTATCGGTATTGTGAGTGCGGGACTTTGGCTTTGGTACGGCATTATTCAGGAACATATTTCCATGATCGTTACCAATTCTATAGCTTGTGTAGCGACCACTGTTCTGCTTGTTTTCAAAATGATTTATAACCGGGGAAAAAACTAAATTTGTAACATTGAAAGGAAGAATTTATGCTTGAAAAAAAAGATCACAGTTATGAACGCGCCGTTTTGGTCGGCTTAATTACCAGAGATCAAAATGAAGAAAAATTAGATGAATATCTTGAAGAACTGGAGTTTCTTGCTTACACAGCAGGAGCATCCGTAGAAAAAAGATTTACACAAAAAATGACTCAGCCAGACGCCAAAACCTTTGTAGGAAGTGGTAAAGCTGAAGAAATCAGAGAATATGTAAAAGAAAACGAAATCGGAACCGTTATTTTCGATGACGAACTTTCCCCGTCACAACTGAAAAATCTGGAACGTGAACTGGAAGTGAAAATTATCGACAGAACCAATTTAATCCTCGATATTTTTGCCCAAAGAGCACAAACTTCCTACGCAAGAACTCAGGTGGAATTGGCGCAATACGAATATTTACTTCCACGATTGACCAGAATGTGGACTCACCTTGAAAGGCAGCGAGGAGGAATCGGGATGCGCGGTCCCGGTGAAACGGAAATTGAAACCGACAGAAGGATCATCCGCGACAGAATTTCCCTTTTGAAAGAAAAATTGAAATCCATCGACAAACAAATGACGACCCAAAGGCAAAACCGTGGAAAAATGGTGCGCGTCGCTTTGGTAGGCTACACCAATGTCGGGAAATCTACGCTCATGAATGCTCTTTCAAAATCGGAAGTTTTTGCTGAAAATAAATTGTTTGCCACGTTGGATACTACGGTGAGAAAAGTGGTGATCGGGAATTTGCCGTTTCTTTTAACCGACACTGTGGGATTTATCAGGAAATTACCGACTCAGTTGGTGGAAAGTTTTAAATCTACGCTGGATGAAGTTCGTGAAGCGGATTTGCTGATTCATGTGGTTGATATTTCTCATGAAAGCTTTGAAGATCATATTGATTCTGTAAATCAAACCCTGATGGAAATAAATGCGCATCAGAAGCCGATGATTATGGTTTTCAATAAAATAGACGCTTTCGCTTATGAACAAAAATCTGAAGATGATCTGACGCCTTCCACCCGGAAAAATATTTCACTGGAAGAATGGATGAAAACATGGATGGCAAAATCCAAGCATCCTACGGTCTTCATTTCTGCGCTCAAAAAAGAAAATTTTCCGGAAATGAAAAAACTGATCTATGACGAAGTTCACCGTATTCATATTTCAAGATTTCCGTACAATGATTTTCTTTTTGAATATTTTGATGAGGAAGAAACGGAGAAATAATGACCGAAGAAATCAAAACTGCGCTTCAGTTTCTTTCCCAACCTGAGAAAAAAGAATTTTTCCCCCGGTTTTTTAAATCCGGGCCCGGCGAATATGCTGAAGGCGACGAATTCATCGGCGTCACGGTTCCGGATCAACGGAAAATAGCCAAAGCTTATTTTCAGAAAATTTCTTTGAAGGAACTGAGCGTATTGTTATCTTCAAAAATCCATGAGCACCGTCATTGTGCCCTGCTGATGCTTGTTTCTAAGTATGAGAAATCAAAATCTGAAGAGGAAAAACAGGAAATTGTGGATTTCTATCTTCAACATTTGGGATATATCAACAATTGGGATCTTGTCGATAATTCCTGTTATAAAATTCTGGGAAGACACAGTTTTGAACATGATGACGACAGCATTTTGCGAAATCTATCAGATTCAGAAAATCTTTGGCAGAAGCGCATTGCCATCGTCGCGACACTTTGGCATGTAAAGAAAGGCTCTTTTCAGCTGACACAGGAATTAGCGCTCCGCAATCTGAACCACACTCATGATCTGATGCACAAAGCCAACGGCTGGTTACTGCGTGAAATGGGAAATAAAAATGAAGAACTTCTTCTCGGTTTTCTGAATAAGCATTATCGGGGAATGCCGCGAACCACGCTTCGTTACGCTATTGAAAAGCTGGAGGAGGCGCTTCGGCAGGATTATTTAAAAGGAAGAATATAATGGAGTTGTCTGATTGGCGAACCCTTGTTCATTATTTTTTACATTTGGTTTTCCCTGTTTTTATCGCATTGGTTTTCTTCAGAAAAAATTGGAAGAAAGCTTACTTTCTGATGCTTGCAACCATGTTGGTAGATCTGGATCATCTTCTTGCAACACCGCTTTTCGATCCTGACAGGAACAGTATCGGATTTCATCCGTTACATTCTTATCCGATGATTGCGCTGTATTTTCTGGGAAGTATTTTTCTTAAAGGAAATCTGAGGATTATTTCTGTAGGACTTCTGTTCCACATGTTTACAGACTTTCAGGACTATTATTTCTGGAATAATATCCATCAGTTTTTTAAATAATTATTTAATTTGAAAACTCTCAAAAATAAACAGTTACGAAACAGGTTTTTTATTCTAGCTTTTTCGCTACCGCCATTTTGTGAGCCATGAGTTGTGATATATTTCTGGCTTTATAAACGGCCATTTCTGCAATTTCACCGGCAAAAAGTTCCTCTACCGTTTCTGTCCAGAGCTGAAGCCAATGTTGAAAATGATGTTTTTCAATGGCAACTTTTGCGTTGACAGGAAAATGGGCGGACATGGGATTTCCTTTATAAGAAACCTTTCCGAATAACAAAGTTTCCCAAAACTGATACATTTTCGGAAGGTGAATATTCCAGTCTACCTGAGCTACATCATTAAAAAAATAACCAATGGTTTCGTCTTTCTGAATTTTGCCATAAAAAGTATTCACCAGAAGCTCAATGTCTGCTCTTGTTTCAAGATCTTTCATAACCACAAAGTTATGAAATATTATAAGCATGGCCTTTCGGATGAAATTTTAAAAAAAGTAAATTTGCCCGATGGATTTGGAACTTCATAAAATACAAGCGCTTCAGAAACAGAAAGAACATCAGAAATTTCTGGCACAGCTGAAGAAAAAACCGCCCAAAAATCTGGATGTTACTGTTCAAAATATTCATGATGAAGTTTTTAAAAATATCAATTGTCTCAAATGCGCCAATTGCTGCAAAACCACAGGGCCACTTTTCACGGAAAAAGATATTGAAAGAATATCAAAAGGCCTGAAGATGAAAGCTGTAGACTTTGAAAATCGTTTTCTGAGAACGGATGAAGATCAGGATAAAGTACTGAATTCGCTTCCATGTTGGTTTTTGAATGAAGACAACACCTGTTCTATTTATGAAATAAGACCAAAAGCCTGTCGCGAATTTCCGCATACCGACCGAAAGAAGATCTACCAGATTAATCATCTTACTATTCACAACACCGTTATCTGTCCCGCTGCATTTTCATTTGTAGAGAAAATGTCTCTGCATTTGCAGCACAAAAAATGATTTTGATCACACCGTTGCAGTGCCTGCCAATCGGTAAATTTCTGTAAATTTGCTGTCATAAAAAATTAATGATGGAATTTCAGTATCAGGAACCTTATCCTATTTTAAAAGATGACACGCAATACAAAAAACTGACTTCGGATTTTGTAAAAATAGAAAAACTTGGCGACAGGGAAATTCTCGTGATCGACCCGAAAGGCCTCGAATTTTTAGCCGAAAATGCACTTAGCGATGTTTCTTTTATGCTTCGCCCTTCACATCTTCAAAAATTGAAAAATATTATAGAAGACCCTGAAGCTACTGATAATGACAGGTTTGTTGCGTACAATCTTCTGCAAAATGCCGCTGTAGCTGTGGAAGGAGCATTGCCGTCCTGCCAGGATACCGGAACCGCAATTTGTGTAGCCAAAAAAGGCGAAAATGTGTACACCGGTGTTGAGGATGCAGAATGGATTTCCAAAGGAATTTTTAATACGTATCAAAACCGAAATCTCAGATATTCTCAAATCGTACCTCTAACCATGTTTGAGGAAAAAAACTCAGGTTCCAATCTCCCCGCACAGATCGATATCTACGCAACGGCGGGAGATTCCTACAAATTCTTGTTTCTTGCAAAAGGTGGTGGTTCGGCCAATAAAACCTTTCTATATCAGAAAACCAAATCGTTGCTGAATGAAAAATCCATGGAAGAGTTCATCCGAAAATCTATAATGGATTTGGGAACCGCAGCTTGTCCGCCGTATCACCTCGCCTTGGTGATTGGAGGAACTTCGGCAGAAGCCAATTTGGCTGCTGTGAAAAAAGCGAGCGCCGGATATTATGACCATCTTCCTACAGAAGGAAATATGGGTGGACAGGCATTCCGCGATTTAGAATGGGAAGAAAAAGTGCAGGATATTTGTCGGAAAAGTGCAATTGGTGCTCAGTTCGGAGGGAAATATCTCACTCATGATGTTCGCGTTATCCGGTTGCCAAGACACGCTGCGAGTTGTCCGGTTGGGATGGGAGTTTCCTGTTCGGCAGACCGGAATATCAAGGCAATGATCAATAAAGAAGGAATTTTCCTGGAACAGCTGGAAGAGAATCCTAAAAGATTTTTGCCGGAAACGCCACCACATTTGGAACCTCCTGTCGCTGTAGACCTTAACCGTCCTATGGCAGAAATTTTAGCGGAACTTTCAAAATATCCGATAAAAACCAGATTGAAACTTAGCGGAACTCTCATTGTGGCCCGTGATATTGCGCATGCGAAAATCAAAGAAATTCTGGATTCCGGTAATCCGATGCCCGAATATTTTAAGAATCATCCAATTTATTACGCCGGGCCGGCTAAAACGCCTGAAGGGATGGCCTCCGGAAGTTTCGGGCCTACAACCGCAGGGAGAATGGATGTGTATGTAGACGAATTTCAGGCTCATGGCGGCAGCATGATTATGTTGGCAAAAGGAAACCGAAGCAAGGATGTTACGAATGCCTGTGCGAAATACGGTGGTTTTTATTTAGGATCTGTCGGCGGGCCTGCTGCGATTCTGGCGAAAGAAAATATCAAATCGGTAGAAGTTGTGGATTTTCCGGAACTGGGAATGGAAGCGATCCGTAAAATTGAAGTAGTGGATTTTCCTGCTTTTATTATTACAGATGACAAAGGGAATGATTTCTTCGAGAGTATTTCCGGTTAAAATGATCTAAAGTGCTTTCAAATAACAAAAATCAGGATCAAAAACTTTTTTAATACAACAAAATAATTTAATTTTGCTCAAAATCTGAATTCAATGTTATTGATATTATCATCTTTCTGGCCAGGTTACCAATTCTTTTGGTTCGTGTTTTTTGTAATCATGTTCCTGATAGGATTCTGGTGTATTCTGATGTTTTTCGGAGTCATCATCCCCATGTGGCTTACTTCCGGATTAAGAGAATATTTTGGAAAAACAAAACCTTTCGATCCTGAAGAAATCAGAAGAAAAACATTACCTGAACAAGGTGCCGAAGTGATTTACAGCAATCCGAAGGGTCGCGGCCCGTTTAATGATCACGGTCATCATTAACCTGATGGCATTGCTTTTCTCACTTTAATCCGGGAAAGCAATCCTCAAGCAAAACACTATATTGATCCGCTTTCATACTTCTGAAAGCGGATTTTTTATTTCTGCTGACTTCTTGTGTTCTTTCCAAAGCCTTATTTTTTCCGTAACTTTGTCTCAGTTTGAAGTTCGGTTCCAATTCAAAAATGTATGCTCGCTAAAATAAATCCTACCACCACCCAGGCCTGGAAAAAGCTTCAGGCTCATTTTGCCCGGACAGATTTTGATTTGCGGACTTTATTTCTGCAGCCGGAGCGTTTCAACAATTTTTCGGTTGAGAAAGAAAATTTCCTTTTCGATTATTCTAAAAATTTGATTAACGAGGAAACGATTACACTTCTGTTGCAGCTTGCGGAAGAATGCCAATTGAAGGAAGCAATTGACAGCATGTTTTCCGGAGCTGAGATTAATGAAACAGAAAACCGAGCTGTTCTTCATACTGCACTTCGAGATTTTTCTGATGATCCGATTTTGATTGAGGGCAAAAATATCAAGGAAGAAATCCGAATGGTTTTGAAACAGATGCGGAATTTTTCTGAAAAAGTAATTTCCGGCGAGCATCGTGGATTTTCGGGTAAACAAATTACAGATGTCGTCAATATCGGAATCGGCGGTTCAGATCTGGGTCCTGCGATGGTGGTACCTTCCTTGAAACACTTCAAAACCCGGCTGAATGTACATTTTGTTTCCAATATTGACGGAAGCCATCTGGCGGAAACAGTAAAAGCACTGAATGCTGAAACCACACTTTTTATTATTGCCTCCAAAACCTTCACAACTCAAGAAACCATGACCAATGCAGCATCTGCTAAAGATTGGTTTTTAAATAATAGCACTGAATATGAAGATGTTGCAAAACATTTCGTTGCGATATCAACGAACACAGAAGCAGTGAAAAACTTTGGTATTGATGAAGAAAATATGTTCAGCTTTTGGGACTGGGTTGGCGGAAGATACTCACTCTGGAGCGCCATCGGATTAAGTATTGTTTTAGCTGTTGGTTTCACTCGTTTTGAGGAATTGTTGAAAGGCGCTTTCGATGTGGATCAGCATTTCCGGACTGCGAAATTCAGAGAAAATATTCCGGTAATTATGGGATTGCTGGGGATTTGGTACAGAAATTTTCATCATGCTGAAACCCATGCAATTCTTCCTTATTCACAATATTTAAATCGTTTTCCGGCCTATTTACAACAGGCAGACATGGAAAGCAACGGCAAATCTGTGGACAGAAATGGTAAATTTGTGAGTTACAAAACCGGAGCGGTACTTTGGGGTGAACCCGGAACCAACGGACAACATGCATTTTTCCAGCTGATTCATCAGGGAACTGCAATAATTCCTGCAGATTTTATTGCTTTTACCAAATCTGCACATCATCTTTCAGATCATCAGGAAAAATTGCTGGCTAATTTTTTCGCACAGCCGGAAGCTTTGGCTTTTGGAAAAACTGAAAACGAAGCAAGAACAGAACTGGCAAAATCCGGAATGGATGCTGAAACTGTAGAAAATCTCGTTAATCATCAGGTTTTCCAAGGAAACAAACCCACAAATAGTCTGCTGTTTAAGGAGTTGACTCCTTTCTCTTTGGGACAGCTTATTGCACTTTATGAACATAAAATCTTTGTTCAGGGCGTGATCTGGAATATTTTCAGTTATGATCAGTTTGGAGTAGAATTGGGGAAAGTTCTGGCCAAAACGATACTTCCGGAGTTGAAAAATGATCATCATATTACCTCTCATGATAGCTCCACCAATGGTTTAATTGCTTATTTTAAACGCCATCATTTATGAGTATCCGCTCTTTATATTATGCATTAAGTCCCGAACTCAGGCTGTCTGTGAGAAAAATTTATTATTGGCCTCACGATTTATATCGGAAACTTTTCGGAAAAAAAGGAATATTGGAACCCGGAAAAGGAGACATCTATATTGGATCCGGAGATTTCATAGAACAAGGAAAAAGGCAGGCACAACAGCTTAAAGAGCATATTGATTTGAGAAGTGATGACGTGGTACTGGATATTGGCAGCGGAATTGGACGAACTGCAGTTCCTTTAACAGAAATAATCACCATAGGACAATACGAAGGTTTCGATGTCGTAAAAAAGGGAGTGGACTGGTGTCAAAAAAATATTACAACGAAATACCCTAACTTCAGTTTCAAATTCGTTCCGCTTCACAACGATTTATACAATACATTTGATACCAAAGTTTCGGAATTTAGATTTCCATACCCCAATCATCATTTTGATAAAGTTTTTCTTTTTTCTGTTTTTACCCACATGAAAACTCATGAAATTCAACATTATCTCAAAGAAATTCAAAGGGTAATGAAACCCGACGGAAAGTGTCTGGCTACTTTCTTTCTATACGATGAAAATACTGAAAAAACGATAGCAGATAACGAAGGATTCAGCTTTCCGCATCAGTTTACTGAAGGCTACCGGCTGATGAATAAAAAAGTAGAATCCGCGAATATCGCAGTCAGTATTCCGCTCTTACAGAAAATGACAGAAAACGCAGGATTAGAAATCGAAAATATACAACTTGGATATTGGAGTGGCTTCGTTTCAAAAGAAATTGCAGACCATTTCCAAGATATAGCAATCATCAAAAATAAATAAAAATGGCTCAGATTCTTGACGGACTCAAAATTTCCAAAGAAATCAAACAAGAAATTCAACTGGAAGTAGAAAAAATTACAGCAGCAGGGAAAAGGCCGCCTCATTTGGCAGCGATTCTGGTAGGTGAAAACGGCGCAAGTAAAGCCTATGTCAACAGCAAGGTAAAAGACTGCAAAGAAGTAGGATTTGTTTCGTCTTTGATCCGGTTGCCAGACACCGTTTGCGAGGAAGAGCTGCTTGCTGAGATTACAAAACTCAACGATAATGAAGAAGTGGACGGATTTATTGTACAACTTCCGCTTCCAAAAGGGATAGATCAGGAAAAAATCATCAATGCAATAGATCCTAAAAAAGATGTGGATGGTTTTCATCCTGAAAATTTTGGCAGAATGGCACTGGAAATGGAAGCATTTCTTCCTGCAACACCGTATGGAATCATGACATTACTGGAAAGACATCACATACCTACCCGCGGAAGACACTGCGTGGTAGTAGGCCGAAGCAGAATTGTTGGCAGACCGATGAGCATTCTGATGAGCAGCAAAGGAAATCCCGGAGATGCAACCGTAACAGTCGTGCACAGCCATACCCGAAATATAGAAGAATATACCCGGAATGCGGATATTGTTATCGTGGCTTTAGGTGCTCCGAAATATCTGAAAGCAGACATGATCAAAGAAGGTGCAGTTATTATTGATGTGGGAATTACCCGCGTAGAAGATACAGGAGCAAAAGGTTATCACCTTGAAGGCGATGTAGATTACGAAAGTTGCGAACCGAAAGCGGGATGGATTACTCCGGTTCCCGGCGGAGTGGGACCTATGACAAGGGCAATGCTGATGAAAAATACTTTACTTGCTTACAAGAGATTTAATAAATAATTTTGCCGACAGAATTCATGAATGGATTTTGTACAAAAATAATGACAAACGATCAGGAAATAATATTGAAACAAGGAAAAATGCTCCCCGTGATGGAGCATTTTTATACCATACAGGGCGAAGGCGCACACACTGGAAAAGCAGCTTATTTTATCAGATTAGGCGGTTGTGATGTAGGCTGCCATTGGTGCGATGTGAAAGAAAGCTGGGATCCTAATTTACATCCGCTTATGGATGCGAAATCTGTCGCCGAAATAGCAGCGAGTTTTTGTAAAACTATTGTATTAACCGGCGGTGAACCGCTGATGTGGAATCTTGATATCCTAACCGGAAGGCTGAAAGAACTGGGATGTACCATTCATATTGAAACCTCCGGCGCCTATCCTATGAGTGGAATTCTGGACTGGATTTGTCTTTCTCCTAAAAAGACAGGATTGCCAAAGCCGGAGATTTATCAGAAAGCTCACGAGTTGAAAATGATCATCTTCAATCAGCACGATTTTAAATTCGCAGAAGAACAGGCAGCCAGAGTTTCTCCTAAATGCCGACTCTTTCTACAAAGCGAATGGAGCAAGCGACACGAAATGTATCCTAAGATTACAGATTATATTCTGGCAAATCCACACTGGCAAGCGTCCGTACAAACACATAAATATTTAAACATTCCATGAGTTAGCACGAAAAAGATAACGTGGAAATCTTAGTCTTTTCTGCTGTTGCTTCTTACGATAAAGGCAATCAAAACGATCAAAAGCAATGCACCTATCACCCAATATAACGGATTTGCCATCCATTCTTCAGTTGTGGTACTGGTGGTGGTAGTTTCAGTGATGGAAATGCTGTCTTGGGCAAAAGCCGCAATACTTGAAAGCAGCATAATAGTAAGCAACACGAGTTTTTCGGATTTTCTTTTTAATAATGAAGTTGTCATAATTTTATTTTTTAATAGTTGAATAATTGATAGCATGAGAATTTCAACTAGAGTGCCAAAAGATCAGAGTTTCTGAAATCATGTGAATCATATAAATGAGATGTTATAATTTTGAAAATGAATTTTATCAGTGATAAATCTTAAATTTACCAAAAACACAGGAAAATATGTTCAAATTAAAACTTCCGACTGACCCACGCTGGGCGAATATCGCAGAATCCAATCTTCCTGAGATTCTGACGGATCACGCTTGGTGTGAGCAGAAAGCGGCCACCAATTCTATCACGCTCATTACCATGTTGCCGGAATACCCTGAAATAGTTTCCGAACTTCTTGCAATAGCTCAGGAAGAATTAGACCATTTTCATCAGGTTCATGAGATTATAAAAAAACGTGGCTATCAACTTGGTAGAGCGCGGAAAGATGATTATGTGAACGATTTGGCCAAATTTATTATTCAGGGAAGCCGTGAAGATTTAATTATCGACAAAATGCTTTTTGCAGCCATGATAGAAGCCCGAAGTTGCGAGCGCTTTCGGGTGCTCACAGAAAATATAAAAGACGAAGAACTGAAAGTTTTTTATCGTGAATTAATGATCTCCGAGGCCAATCATTATACTGCATTCATTGGCTTTGCTCGGCAGTTGGGCGATCCTGAAAAAGTGAACCACCGGTGGGAAGAATGGCTTGAATATGAAGCAAAAATCATCGCAGGATATGGAACCAGAGAAACAATACACGGATAAACAAAGCTGGCTGCCGGCCAATGTGAAAAGAAAAAGAGATTTCCCGGGATTCTTCCTCAAGTCTTTTTTTCAGGGATTGATGATTATCGGCCCGTTTGGACTCACGGTTTTTGTCATCTGGTATATTATTTCTTCTATTGATAATCTTTTTCCTTCCGTTTCACATCAGTATCCGGGATTGGTTTTTATTTCTGTTATCACACTGACCGCCATTCTGGGATTTTTGGGAAATAAATTCATTTTAGGAAGACTTTTGCTAGACAGAATCGATTTTCTTTTGGAAAAAACACCCGGCATCAAGCATATTTATACGCCTACAAAAGATGTGATGTCGTCCTTCGTTGGCGATAAAAAGAAATTCAACCATCCCGTTTGGGTAAAGACCAACGAACATCCAGAAATATGGAGAATTGGTTTCCTGACGCAACAAAACATGTCGGAAGTGAATAAAAATGAACACGTTGCGGTCTATCTCCCGCACTCTTATGCCATTTCCGGCTGGGTCATTGTCACCAAAAAAGATAACATAGAACCTATTATCGGAATGAGTGCTGCCACAGCCATGAAATTTGCCGTAAGCGGTGGTGTAGCAGGATTTCACCTTGAAAAAAATATTTCCAAAACGTCGGAATAAAATAAAATTTTACTATTAATATTACCAACCTTACTTACAGAAAATATATAACGAAATGAACTTACCCTACGCTGAACCTTACAGAATTAAAATGATCGAAGAAATTCGTCAATCCACAAAAGAAGAAAGAGAAGAATGGCTGAAAAAAGCAAACTTCAATCTTTTTAATTTAAAATCTTCGCAAGTATTTGTAGATCTGCTCACCGACAGCGGCACAGGTGCCATGAGCGACAAACAATGGGGTGCGCTGATGACTGGTGACGAAAGCTACGCAGGTTCCCGCTCTTTTGAAGCACTTCACAATACTGTTCAGAAAATTACCGGATTTCCTTTCCTGTTGCCTACTCACCAGGGTAGAGCTGCAGAAAATGTTCTGTTTTCCGTCTTGGTAAAAGAGGGCGATGTGATTCCCGGAAATTCTCATTTTGATACGACAAAAGGCCACATCGAAATCAGGAAAGCGCACGCAATAGATTGTACCATAGACGAGGCTTTTGACATCGAAAACCTTCATCCTTTTAAAGGAAATATCGATCTGCAAAAACTGGAGAAAGTATATCAAACCTATCCAAAAGATAAGATTCCTTTTTGTCTCATCACCATTACCTGCAATACATCCGGAGGACAGCCTGTTTCTCTCAAGAATATAAAAGATGTAAAAGAACTTTCTGACCGTTACGGAATTCCTATTTATTTCGACAGTGCGCGGTATGCGGAAAATGCCTATTTCATCAAACGAAGAGAGGAAGGTCAGCAACACAGAAGTATCAAAGAAATTTGTCGCGAAATTTTTTCTTACGGAGAAGGAATGACGATGAGTTCCAAAAAAGACGGCCTGGTAAACATCGGTGGATTTATTGCGCTGAATAACGAAAAAGTTTTTCAAAAAGCATCCAATTTCACTATTATTTATGAAGGTTTCATTACGTATGGCGGACTGGCTGGAAGAGACATGGCAGCGCTGGCCGTTGGTTTGGATGAAGCCACCGAACTGGAATACCTGGAAAGCAGAATTTCACAGGTTGAATATCTCGGAAATAAATTAATGGAATTTGGGATTCCAGTTCAAAAACCAATCGGCGGACATGCCGTTTTCATTGATGCATTAAAATTCTTACCCAATGTTCCAAGAGAGGAATTTCCTGCACAAACGCTGGGATTAGAATTGTATAAAGAAGCCGGAATTCGGGGTGTAGAAATCGGGACGCTATTGGCAGACCGTGATCCGGAAACGAGAGAAAACCGTTATCCCAAACTGGAACTTTTGCGTTTGGCCCTTCCGCGACGCACCTACACTAATAATCACATGGATTACATTGCGGTGGCATTAAAGAATGTTTTTGAGAGAAGAAATGAAATCACCAAAGGATATCAAATCACTTGGGAACCGGAAATTTTGCGTCATTTTACGGTGAAGTTGAAAGAAGCGTAGAAAAAACACAAAAAATCCCGGAACTGAAAAGTTTTCCGGGATTTATTTTTAGTGATGAATAGTTTATTCAGCAGTAGCACGGTTTCTGTTCAGGTCAAAAGATGCGCCTACCAAAAATGCAAACTGGTTGTTTAATAAACGGTAGCCCGTTGCATCGGTGTTAAATCTTGCAATCGGAAACTGAGTTTCTGCAAAAATTCCGAATCCTTTATCAAAGAAATAACGAACTCCCGCATGCCCACCGAAATTCTTCAGTCCAAGGTTCAGTCCCGGATAAATATCGAAGTTCTCCGGAAGACCGATAACACCACCCAAATGTGCGCTGGCTCTGGCTTTTACATCAAACCGATGTTCAGCCATAATTTTATCCCCAATTACATTTTCTTTAGCTCCTAATAGGTAGCCAGCCTGTGCTCCAACGGAAAAACTTTCGCCTAATCCATAATCCAAAGAGGCCATGATTCCTGTTCCTCCGCTTTGCAAATTCGCACCAATATTCAATCGAAGGTCTCCCTCACCCCTATAGGCACTGTTTTGCGCATAAGCAAATCCTAAAGTTAAAATGGACACTGCTAATAATAATTTCTTCATAAATTTTAATATTTTATCGCACAAAGATACCTATTTTAGAGAAACTTTATACAGTTTGCCGCTGTCCGTAATCCCGTACAGATTTCCATCCTGGCCATTCAAAACATCTCTGAATCTTTCATTTTCGTCTTCTAATAACCATTCTTCGCCGGTTACTTTGTCATTTTCTATCACAAGCCGGATAATTTTTTTTCCGCTAAGGCAGGCAATCATTAAATTATTTTTCCATTCCGCAATATTTCCGGTATAAAAATCGATACCGCTGGGAGAAACAGAAGGATCCCAGAAATAAACCGGTTGTTCTAATCCGTCTTTTTGCCCGATTCCTTCACCGATGGTTTTTCCACTGTATTCTTCGCCGTAAGTAATCGTTGGCCATCCATAATTGATTCCGGGTTTTATGAGGTTCACCTCATCACCTCCTTTTGGCCCCATTTCAGCCTGCCATAACGCTCCCGTTACCGGATGAAATGCAATTCCTTGCGGACTTCTGATTCCTGTAGCATAAATTTCCGGTTTCCAGCCCGATATATTTGGATTTCCTGCAGCTGCTTTTCCTTCTTTATTTATTTTAAGAATTTTTCCTAAATAGCCACTTTGATCTTGTGCCAAATGACGCGTTGCCATATCTGACCGCTCTCCTGTGGTTACGAATAAATTTCCGTCTTTATCAAAAATAATTCTGCTTCCGTAGTGTTTATCACCATCATAAGTTGGAACTGCACGAAAGATAACCACCTGATTTTCAACTGATTTCTCGTCAGCAGATAATTTTCCTTTCGCTACGGCTGTATGATTTCCGTTGCTAACGGGTTCTGAAAAAGTCCAGTATATCATTCTGTTGTTTTTAAAATCAGGATCTAAGGCAACATCTAAAAGCCCGCCTTGTCCTCTATCATCCACTTTTGGAAATCCGCCGACTGTATGTTTTGTTGTGCCATCTTTTGAAACAATAGTCATAGATCCGGATTTTTCTGTGATCAAAAATCTTCCGTCCGGTAAATTAATAATTCCCCAAGGTTTCCCAAGACCGGAAGCGATCACCTGAGCTTCATACGGAACCGATGTTTTCACACCTTGTACCCTGGTTTGCCCTTCAAAAGCAGCTGGAATATCAGT
>JADMKO010000086.1:0-11136 GCA_015478785.1 Chryseobacterium sp.
TAGCGCCGATGGTACTGCTAACGCGGGAGAGTAGGTCGCCGCCAGTTTTTTTAAAATCCTTCATTCGTAAGAGTGAAGGATTTTTTTGTTTGATGATATAGGAAAGCCATGAGCTCAAGACTTCAGATATCAAAGGTAAGATTAGAAGTTAGAATAGCTAGCTACAGCTAACAACCTTGTCAATCTCCTATCAGGCGAGCATACAGCGTTATAACACACAGCATATCGCATACCGCCTACAGCATTTTAAAAGTGGACAGCCTTTACATTTACTACATTTCCAAATTTGTCAATAATTACCTTTTCGAATTTCCTGTTTCGGACAGATGCTAATCCATCAAAAAATATAATTTCATCCACATAGTTGGCTGGAATTATAATTTTGCCTCTTGCATCTTTAAACCCATAATAACTTATATTTCCTTCCCTAATGCTGAATGAATATCCAGATTCTTGTTGCTGAGAGTAATAGACAAGCTCCCGAGCTTTTCCTGTTGGGACTTCCGTTATTGTATTCTTAAGGAAATCTATTATTTCGAATCTTCTCTTTTTCAGATTTTCACCTAAGTATAATTCATTAGTTTTAGCAGATAAAAACGAATAATCTGGAGGTAAAAGTTGCTTTCCATCTAGACTGTATAAGCCAATTCTACCATTACCATAACTTTCTTCAGAATCATATTGATCTCTCACTTGAATATTATGTTCTCTTTCATCAATCGCTGTTGACAAAAACTTAAATGGTATTACAGTTTCTCCATGAGTGTCAATAACACCAAATTTTTCAATTCCATCGACCATTTTTGAAGCTGGAGCAAGACCGAATTTTGAAAAACCATATAATTGAGTAAATTGAGGACCAATGATAACTTCTCCATTCGTATTTATAGCGCCATATTTTTCGTTCTTCTTATACGTTAAAATACCGTTTTGAAACAGATCAATTTGTTTGTTTGCGATAGGTATCAGCTTATATGTTTCATCGTAATACCAACGCTCATAATCCTCTTTTTCCTTGTTGTAGATCATTTTCACTATTCCATCGTTACTCTCCACTATGCTGAAAGTGCAGGCATTACAAGGCTCAATTGCATCCTCACCATTTTTATTTAAAATACCATGATATATTTCATTATTAGAAGCAACATAAAATGTACTGTTTTCTATTGGAGATATTTTATCATACTTCTTACTGATAATTCTTCCAAAATCATCTATAACTACTGATCTGCCTTCAAAGTACTTCACATATCCAATCTGTCTGTTTTCATTTCTTTCATCGAAAATTATATGAGTGTCCATTCCTTTTTCATAGGTAATAATGTAATGTCCCTTTCCTATAATCCTTCCAAAAGCAACTTTTCCATGACCGGTATATTCATCAAAGATGAAATCTGTTAACCGGGTTCCGTCATTGCGGGCAAAAGCATATTTTTTTCCATTATTTATTGCAAAGATCCGATGATTGGCTGAAGCAGGATAAACTCCACCGCGATAAACTGTCGAAAAAATTTCTCTGCCGCTTCGGTTTAGAAGTCCGTAATCTAAGGAATAACTGATTGCGGGGTCACCTGGAACTGCAACAATAAAAAGACTGTCGGTCGTTCTGATCATTTTGGAATATTTCTTTGAATTAACCGGTTTGCCATTAAGATCCAAATAATTTTCCCAAAACTTTATTTTCTGCGGACTAAGAGAATCTTTGATCTGAAATTTTGCCAAACCATGTTCAAAATCACTCAGGTGAGGGTATTTGGCTTCGATAACTTCATCTCCATGAACATTAATATAACCCCAACCTTTTTTGCCAAGGACTTTTGCATACCTCAGTTCAGGATTATTATGAACAGTGACGAAAGCACCTTTTAGGAGATAGTTTCTCTTACTGATTTTATTATCAATCTTCTGATAGATCTGAACATTTGGAAGTGAACTCGAATTTTGTGAAAATGATAAATAGTAGAAAAATAGAAATAAATAACTAAAAGTTTTGGTCATATCATGCTGTTTTATTGGGATTCGAAGATAAATTCAAAACCTCGTCAAAATTCCCCAATGAATCTTGGTATCACTGAAACGGATTTCGTTGCCGAATTCGCTTCCGTTTGAGATCTGGAAACTCATGAGTCCGATGGGCAGAAAGAAATTAAATCCAAGCCCGAAACTGTAGAGCTTAGGTCTCAAGCCGAGTGCTTTGCTGCTCAGTTCACCATACTGTAGAAAAGTGTCAAAAAACGCTTGATTACTCACTAAATAGCGGTATTCGGCTTTGCCGTAATAATAAAAATCCGCAAATAGAGATTCTTCGTTGAAACCCCGCATAGAATTCCATCCGCCAAATCTTAAAAGCTCGTTGGTGCTGAGTTCGTTTTCGGAATTTAACAAGGCGGATTCTCCTTTTATATTTAGATAATGACGACCGGCCAAATAAAAATTTCTTTCGGCAAGAAGAAAATAGCGGGTTTGTCCGGCAGTAAGTTCTTCTTTGGAATAATGTGTAGAAAGTAAATCTGCCTCCGCACGAATCCTTGTTTTATATAAAAAAAGCTCTATTTCCGTCGGTTCAGTATAATCATACCAGATTCCGATTCCTTTTTTGCTGTAATCTTTTCCCTGAATATAAAGAGAATCCATCACCGTAGAAGTTTCAAAAGTACCGCGAAGCCCTATTCTCTGGCGATTATTCAGGTGATAATAGACAGCCGGAAGTATTTTTACATTCGCATAAGTGGAATCCTGGCGATAAATATTCAGGTTCATATTAACGCCAACGTTGGATTTAAACAGGTAAGGAATATCAGTTTGCAAATCGAAAGTCTGGCCTCTGTCCGGATTTCTTTGCCAGAATAGCGAAATACTTTCAAAGCCGTTGAAAATGTTTTTAAAATTCAGGTTCAGGGTTCCGTTGAAAGTGAATTTTTCCGATTTATCATTCCCAAAACCGACAATTCCATCAAAAGAATTGACTTTTTTCTTTTGAAGAAAAAGATAAATGTTGGTAGAATCTCGGGTAAAAAGCGTTTGTGGAGGGCGTTCCAGCGAAACAAAAGTATGGTTTTGCAAACTTCGGTTGATGGCCAGAAGGTTTTTCTCATCATACTTTTTTCCTCGAAATTCTTTTTCTATATTTTTGACAAATCTGGAAGGTGCTTTTTCATATCCCTTGATGACAAATCCATCTATTACCCTTTTCTGATCTTTAACTACAGCAAGTTCTACCTTTTGTTTTCCGTTTTGTTTTCCGAGATATTTCGATTGAATTCGACTGAATGCAAAACCCTGATCAATATATTTTTTGTTGATTTCTTTTTTTAGAGAATCGAGGTTTCTGGTATAAAATTCTTTTTCTATCTTCAGTTCCGATGACAAACTGTCGGAAAGCTGAACAATAGCTTCATTGAAATTTTGCCCTTTATCATAATATATTTCAGTGCGTAAGCCTACTTTTTTTACATTTTTTAATTCGGTAAAAATGAAGTGATTTTTTGAAAGAGAATCCAGAAATTTCACTGCGGAAACAGAATCTTTAACGATTTTTTTCTGTTGCGTTTCAATATCAATCAACCAAAACTCCCTTTCCTGTGCCTGAAATAAAACACTTGTAAGGAAAATGAGGAAGACGACAGCAGATTTCAATTTAGCGATATTGATTATAAACGCAGCGATTACAGTAATATTCTGTTTCAGATTTCATGAAGAAAGTTGATTGTATTTTCTCATCAGTTTTTCAAATGTTTTTTGAGGTAAAATCCATTTCAGCGGAACGCCGATTCGCTGCCCGAATTTCCCGAAATAATAATGCGCTTTCCAATTTTCTTTTTCCAGTAGTTTCTCAATATATTCAGCTACATCAGCGGTTTCTGTTCCTTGGTCAACGTGAGAGTTCATCAAAGCGAATACTTTATTAAAAGTACTTCTGTACGGTTCCGAAACAGTACTCATCACACGATGATCGGCAATTTTTGTTTTAATATCGCCTAAATGAAGCGAACAAACATCAATATTCCAGGGCGAAACTTCATATCGAATCGCTTCTGTTACCTTGTCCAAAGCAGCTTTCGAAGCGGAATAAAATCCCCGGAAAGGCAATCCCATTTCGCTCCCGATACTGGATATATTAATGATTTTGCCGGCTTTTTGATCGCGCATTTTTGGCAGAACAGCATTCATTACCTGCACAGTTCCTATAAGATTCAGATCAAAAAGCTTGCGGATATCTTCTTTCGTGGCATCTTCTACCGCTCCTACCATCCCCATTCCGGCATTATTGATAAGAAAATCGATTCTTTTTTCTGACAGCAAAATTTCAGAAACTGCATTTTCTACAGCTTTTTCATCGGTAATATCTGTCGGAATCGTTTTAAAATAATCACTTTCCGTATTTTTCCGGCTCAGTCCATACACGCGGTGTCCTTTTTGGCCAAAATATTCAGCCAGATGTTTCCCAATTCCGGACGATGTTCCTGTGATAATGATTGTTTTTTTCAATTTGAATCAATTTATGGGATCAAGTATCTCCTTTAAATCTTGCCAAAATTTCGGATAAGATTTCCTAACAACATTTTCATCTTCAATGGTAATTTCTTTTTTGAGACAATAAGGCGCAAAGCTCATAGCCATGCGATGATCGTTATAGGTTTTAATAAAAATAGGTTCTTCAGGCTCAAAAAATCGGACTGAAGCAATGGAGTTTTCGGTAATTTCCGTTTCGCAACCTATCTTCTGAAGTTCCTGATGCAATGCCTGGAGTCTGTCAGTTTCCTTTATTTTTAACGTTTCGAGCCCAGTAATTTCAAAAGGAATTTGTAAAATTGCCGCAGTAACACATACCGTTTGAACAATATCCGGGCAGTCGTTCATATCAATTTTAATAATCTCTGGAAAAACAAATGGTTCCGGGCAAATAGAAATCCGATGTTCCTGGGTGTCAGAAATCGTATTGATGCCAAAAAAATCCCAGTAAATTTCTTTGACTCTCGAGTCGGCCTGATAAGAAAACGGTCGAAAATTTCTCAAATTAATAAATCCTCTGCCGATAGCGGCCATTGAGTAATAATATGAAGCGGATGACCAGTCGCTTTCCACTTCAAAATAAAAGATATTCGATAGTTTTTGATCGAAATCCAACGGGGATATTTTAATGCTTTTTCCCTCAAATTCACAAGAAACGCCGATGCGGGTCAAAGTTTTCAGTGTCATTTCGATGTAAGGCCGGGAAGTAATTTTCCCTTCCAAATGAATAGTTAAGCCATTTTCGAGTTTTGGAGCAATCAACATTAATGCGGTGATAAACTGGCTGGAAATCCCAGAAGAAATGACCACTTCATCCCGATTCAGCTTTTTTCCTGTTATTTTCAGAGGAGGATAGCCTTCCTCGGCCAGATACTGAATGTCAGCACCTAAGAATGACAATGCTTCCACAAGATCTTTAATGGGGCGTTGCAACATTCTTTCGGAGCCGGTAAGAACTACATTTCGCCCTTCTTTTTGTGCGAAATATGCGGTCAGGAAACGCATGGCAGTTCCGGCGTGATGAACATTTATAACATCTTTTTCACTTTCTAAAGCTTGTTGAAGCAGGAAAGTATCCTGCGCATCGGAAATATTTTCAATTTTAATATTTCTGAAAAGAGAATGCAATATCAGCAAACGGTTCGAAATACTTTTCGAACCGCAGATCTGAATTGTTTTATTATGAAGTAAATTGGATTTTTTTAAAAGCATTTACTTTTATTTCAGTTTAGTATTATTTTTATGACGTTCGGCGTCGCGCTGGGTTTTTATTTTCATTTTATGGTCAAAAGATTTTTGCAGATCGACTCCCGTTTGGTTGGCCAAACACAACGTAACAAAAAGTACATCCGCCAATTCTTCACCTAAATCCTTGGTTTTGTCGCTTTCTTTTGCGCTTTGTTCGCCATATCTTCTGGCAATAATGCGGGCGACTTCTCCTACTTCTTCTGTAAGCATCGCCATATTGGTAAGTTCATTAAAATACCGAACACCCACTTTTTCTATCCAGTCATCTACTTGTTTTTGCAGGTTGGTTATTTCCATGAGTCAAAAACTTATTGGTAGGCTCCTAATGTCGGATTCGCGGTTCGGGAAATTTTCTGAAGATCCAAAGGTACTGTGGCAGCAACAGAAGCATTTCCCTTTCCTCGCGCCGGAGACGTAGATTTTACTCTCATATTGAGCTTCTCAGTATGATAATTTTCAAATTCAGGGTCCAAATTCTGATGGGAAGCAACAATATTCGGGTTGCCGTCAAAATTAAATCCGGCCGAAGCGTCATATTTCAGCAGAGAATTTTGAATTAAATATTGAAAAGACTGTCCGGAGATAGGATTGAAATTCACCGCATTTGGATATCGGGAATAGAGAATAGAATTCCGGATGTTCAATGTAAGCGGCGCTGTTTCCGTTTGTCCATTAGGATTAGTCCACTCATTGGTGGCGTATAATGCTTCTCCATTTCCTAAGGTGCCGAGATTCCAGTAATTGGCTAAAGTAACATGGGTGAGATTGTAAGAGCCTCCTTTATAAATGCCAAAATCCGAAAATCGACAGTTGTTCATCACCAGATTTTCAGCATTCACAACAGAATTGATGGCCATAATTCCATGTTCATCAAAGGTATGGATAATAGAATTTTTTATGTTTGCCTGCGCTTCTTTCATTTCGATTCCTGTAGTTCCGCCATATACTTTGGCATAATTCATATTCAGCATGGAACCGGCTTCCATTCGGATGGAATTCCAGTTTTTAGGAATAGTATCATATCGCGGATCATTTCTGTCTCCGCGAAAAATAACTTCGCTGTTCAGATCTCCGTTAATATTCAACGCTGATCCGTTCTGTAATTTCATTCCGCTGTTTCGGAAAAAATAAACTTTCGTGCCTGCCTGTACATTCAGTGTTGCACCGGGAGCGAGGGAAAGATCACCGTAAATGAGCTTTACTTTATTGTTATTCCAGGTGTGATTTCCGGTCAAAATATTGGACCCGGGAGTGTTGGTTTGAACAAAAAATTCTGCATCCTGAACTACTGAAAATAAGGTAACTTGTTGTGAAGCCGCTGGTGTGGTGAAGGTAATTTTGTCTTCAGCTATCACTTCAGGGCCGGAAGCTGTAGGTGCAATTTCCACAAAAATATACAGACTGTCTTTCTTCCGTAGCGGGACATCGGTAAAAGAATATCCTGAAGTACCGTCGATATTAATTCGATATAAAGACGCTCCGCCTCGGCCCAATTCAATTTTTGGGATCATAATGTCTTTGTCTTCATCATTATATACCTTTACTGCATACGTTTCTGAACGCACTTGGTGGTAAACGGTATCACAAAAAACAGTATCGGTGGAAAATCTGAGCTCCTGCGAAGGCGTATCAAAATCAATGTCATCGCGATTGCAGGAAATAGTCAGGATTCCCGCCCAAAACAGCACTGCCAGAAGTATTTTGTATTTCATTGCGAGTAAAAATTTAAACAGAATTCAAATGTAACGAAAAAAGCTGTAATCTTCTGTTTTAAATTTAAAAATCATGTTGTTATATTAAAAATATTTATTAATTTTGCCATCTGAAATTTAGCAGAGGAATATCCATTACTATTTCTGAAGCAAAACTTTTATTTTTTAAAAATTTTTATTATGAAAAAAGGAATTCACCCAGAAAATTATAGACTTGTTGTCTTCAAAGACATGAGTAATGAGGAGATGTTTCTTTGCAAGTCCACTGCAGAAACAAAAGACACTATCGAATACGAAGGAGAAACTTATCCATTAGTCAAAATGGAGATTTCATCCACTTCTCACCCATTTTATACCGGAAAACTAAAACTGGTAGATACTGAAGGTAGAGTAGATAAATTCATGAACAAATACAAGAAATTCGCGAAATAAATTTCGTATTCAGGAATAATTAAAAGCCTTTTCCAAATCAGGAAAGGCTTTTTTGTTGTATTTTTGAATGTTATTTTCAGATACTTTATTTTTAAAATTCAGAAGGATGCAGCTTGTATTTTCAGACGCTCAGTATTGGGAAGATTTTCTTCCACTTACTTTTACCCGCCCAATCGCCGAAATGCGCTGCGGAATTTTAACTTTTTCCGAACGTTGGAAAAAATTGTTGACAATAGATGAAGTTTCTTATCTCACTGAAGATTTTCTTCAGGAAAAATTTCAGAAACCTGAAAAAAGAGAAAGCCTGTTTCTTGTTCCGAATTTTCTGCCAACACCGGATGTTCTTCAGCAAATAAAAAACCTTCGCAAAGGAGAAGCTTTGGTGTATCAGGATGAATTGCTGGCCGCAAAGGTACATATGGAAAATTTCACGCTGAGCCAGATTGAAAAAATGACGGATATTACCGACGAACTTCTGTTTTTCAAACAACCTACCGATTTGTTTTCATACAATCATACAGCGATTGATTTTGATTTTGAATTATTAACCGAAGGAAGAAACACGCAGCCATTATCTCCTACCAATGGATTTCTGGGAAATCCGGAAGATCTCTTTATTGAAGAAGGTGCTCAAATTGAGTTCTCAACTTTAAATACCAGAACGGGAAAAATCTACATCGGGAAAAATGCTGAAATTATGGAAGGTTGCCATCTCCGCGGCCCGATTGCACTTTGCGAAGATTCAAAATTTAATTTGGGTGCGAAAATTTATGGCGCAACAACGGTGGGCCCACATTCCAAAGTGGGTGGCGAAGTGAATAATGTTGTGATATTTGGGTACTCTAATAAAGGTCATGATGGGTTTATCGGGAATTCTGTCATCGGCGAATGGTGCAATTTGGGTGCTGATACCAATTCATCCAACCTGAAAAATAATTATGCTACAGTAAAACTCTGGAATTATAAATCGAAAAAATTTACAGATACCGGACTTCAGTTTGCCGGAGTAATCATGGGGGATCACGCGAAAACAGCCATCAATACACAACTGAATACCGGGACAGTTGTAGGCCTTGCTGCCAATATTTTTAAAAATGGATTTCCTCCGAATCTGGTGGAGAATTTCAGTTGGGGCGGCATGAAAGGCGATGAGAAATTTAAATTGGAAAAAGCCATTGAAGTAGCAGGAAAAGCGATGATCAGAAGAAAAATTATACTCTCGGAAGCGGACAAAAAAATATTGGGATATATATTTAAGCAATATTAAAATCTCTTCCAATAATCCTTTTTGAGGAACGCAAACAAATAAAAATTTTCAGAATCAAAATAAATCCCGTAATTTTGTCAAGAAAGTAAAGATGTCTATTCATACCAAAATAACGGAACAGGCCATCACTTTCGATGATGTACTCCTTATTCCCTCATATTCTGAAGTTTTACCCAATCAGGTTTCTTTAAAATCCCGACTTACCGATAAAATTACTTTGAACGTTCCCATCGTTTCGGCGGCTATGGATACCGTTACGGAAGCAGATATGGCTATTGCTCTCGCACGAGTTGGCGGTTTGGGTTTTATTCATAAAAATATGTCTATAGAAGAGCAGGCTTCTCACGTTAATAAAGTGAAACGCTCCGAAAATGGAATGATCGCAGATCCGGTGACGCTGTCCAAAGACCATACTTTGGCAGAAGCAAAAGAGCTGATGTCCCGTTTTAAAATTTCCGGACTTCCCGTGGTAAATCCCGACAATAAACTGATTGGAATTATTACCAACCGCGATGTGAAATATCAGGAAAACCTCGATATGAAGGTGGAAGAACTGATGACAAAAGATCATCTGATCACTTCCGGAAAAAGTACCACACTCGAAGATGCCAAGAAAATCCTTCTGGAAAACCGTGTAGAAAAATTGCCGATTGTAGATGCTGATTGCCGTTTGGTAGGGCTGATTACCATTAAAGATATTGATAATCAGTTGGAATATCCGAATGCGAATAAAGATTATAACGGCCGGCTTTTAGTTGGTGCAGGAGTTGGAGTTGGCGAAGATACCATGGAAAGGGTTGCTGCGCTTGTAAAAGCAGGCGTTGACATAATTGCTGTGGATTCTGCTCACGGGCATTCCAAAGGAGTTCTGGATAAAGTAAAAGAAATAAGAAATACATTTCCTAACCTCGATATTGTTGGTGGAAATATTGTTACTGCTGAAGGTGCCAAGGATCTGATTAATGCAGGTGCCAATGTACTCAAAGTGGGTGTTGGCCCGGGTTCCATCTGTACTACAAGAGTAGTTGCCGGTGTGGGCGTCCCTCAGCTTTCAGCAATTTATAATGTTTTTGAATATGCGAAAAGCCAGAATGTTGCAGTAATCGCAGATGGCGGCATCAAACTTTCAGGAGATATTGTAAAAGCCATTGCAAGCGGCGCAGGTGCAGTGATGTTGGGATCGCTTTTAGCCGGAACAGACGAAGCTCCGGGCGACGAAATTATTTTTCAGGGAAGAAAATTCAAATCTTATCAGGGAATGGGTAGCTTGGCTGCCATGAAACGAGGCGGAAAAGAAAGATATTTTCAAAGTGAAGCCAAGAAATTTGTTCCGGAAGGTATCGAAGGAAGAGTTCCTCACAAAGGCAAACTTGAAGATGTTATTTTCCAACTTACTGGAGGAATCCGTGCAGGAATGGGATATTGTGGAGCCAAAGATATTATCGCTTTACAAAGCGATTCCAAAATGGTAATGATCACCGGAAATGGGCTGAAAGAAAGCCATCCTCATGACGTTATTATCACACAGGAGGCTCCGAATTATTCATTTTAACATTTGACAGAATCAATTTTGAAATGAAAACGAGTTTTCTGTTTTCACAAAACATTTTTTAGCAGATCAATAGTTTTTATTTATATGGAATGGTTCTTTCAACCGAGTTGTACGGCTCGGGTCGCGGTCAACGTGAATGACATATCTCATACCCCAAATTTTCCCGAAATAAATTAATTAGGATAACTTTGTCCTGTTTTAAAAGATGTAATAGAAAATCAAATTATAATGAAAAAAATCTTAGGTGCACTGGCTGTTGTATTATTAACATTTCAGGCGTGCAAGCAAAACACAACAAATTCGGAAGCATCGTCTTCAAATACCAATACCATGGATATTCAGGTAAGTGGCGAACCTGAAACCCAGAAAGCTCTCGCTCCACCATTCGTTCAGGAACCTGTAGGAAATCGTGG
>JADMKO010000086.1:11146-23460 GCA_015478785.1 Chryseobacterium sp.
AAAAAAATTATTGTGAATCTTGAAGCAACAGAAATCGAGCAAGAACTGGCAGATGGTGTAACGTATAAATTTTGGACTTTTAATAATACCGTTCCAGGAACATTTATCAGAATAAGAGTGGGCGATGAAGTTGAATTACGACTTAAAAACGCCAGCAACAGCGTAATGCCGCACAATATTGATCTTCACGCTGTGAATGGTCCTGGTGGCGGTGCCGAAGCAACCAACGTAGCTCCGGGAAAAGAAGCGATTTTTACCTTTAAAGCCTTGAATCCGGGCCTTTATGTATACCATTGTGCCGCAGCTCCTGTTGCGTTACATATTGCTAACGGAATGTATGGAATGATCCTCGTAGAACCAGAAGGCGGACTTCCAAAAGTGGATCGCGAATATTACATTATGCAGGGTGATTTCTATACCAAAGGAAAAACTGACGAAAAAGGATTTCAGGAATTTGATCAGGATAAAGGGGTAGATGAAAAGCCAACATACGTTGTATTCAACGGGAAAAAGAATGCTTTGATGGGCGAAAATGCACTTCAGGCGAAAGTGGGCGAAACAGTCCGTCTATTTGTTGGAAACGGAGGCCCGAATCTCGCATCATCATTCCACGTTATCGGAGAAATTTTTGACCGTGTGTATGTTGAAGGAGGAAGCAAAATAAATGAAAATGTACAAACCACGCTTATTCCTGCCGGAGGAGCCGTAATCGTAGAATTTAAAGTAGAAGAACCTGGTGAATATATTCTTGTTGACCATTCCATTTTCAGAGCATTCCACAAAGGTGCCATCGGAAAACTGGTGGTTACAGGTGAAAAAAATCCTAAAGTTTTTAATAAAGTAAAATAAATAAATCTTCATTTGTGTTAGAGAAAAAAGAAGCAACTATGATTAAACTTTTGAAAATATTTTTGATTGCTGGTGGTTTCTTTTTTCTTTTTTCATGTGAAAATTCCAGTTCGCAACAAGAAATTACTTCCGTTACAGAAGCTTCAGAATTAGTTGAAATTCAAACAGATGTAAAGATGATTCCTATAAAAGGCGGAAAATATCAACCCTTTTATGGAGAAGACAGCACGCTGGTGGAAGTAGACAATTTTCTTTTGGACGAAAGGCAGGTAACGAACAAAGAATTTCTGGAATTTGTAAAGAAAAATCCGCAATGGAAACGCAGCAATGTAAAAGCCATTTTTGCAGATGAAACTTATCTTCAGGATTGGCAGGATGATGAAACGCTTCCGAAAAATGCAAACCCAGAAGCCCCCATTACTTATGTTTCCTGGTTTGCAGCCAAGGCTTATGCAAAAAGTGCAGGAAAAAGACTCCCCACTTTGGATGAATGGGAATTTGTTGCGATGGCCGATGAAGAGTTGGCCAACGCCCGAGATAAAGTTTCTTATTCCGAAAATATCATTAATCTGTATCATGTGAAATTCCGGGAGAAAAATCCTGTGAAACAGTCGGCTCCCAATTATTGGGGCGTTTACAATATGTTCGATTTGGTTTGGGAATGGACCAGTGATTTTAATTCCATCATGTCGACTTCCGATTCCAGAAACGGAAAAGTGGACGATAAAGGTCTGTTTTGTGCAGCGTCAGCAACCAGTGTAACGGATGTTCTGAATTATGCTGCCTTTATGCGGTATGCGTTCAGATCCAGCCTGAAAGCGAATTATACAGTCGCCAATCTGGGTTTCAGATGTGCGAAAGATAGTAATCAATAATTGCTGAAATGAAACAGTTAATCATTCTTTTATTTTTCTCGGTTTTATTATTTTCCTGTCAGGACAAACCTGCTCCTGAAGAAGAAATTTCCACAGAATCAATTTTTTTGCTGGATTCCAAATGGCAGAATGAAGAAGGAAAAGAGTTGCAACTTAAAGATTTGAGAGGGAAAAACCTGGTGGTAGTATTGATCTTCACCAGTTGTCAAACGGCTTGTCCGATGTTGGTGGCTGATATGCAAAATATTTATGCCAAGATTGATAAGAAGAAACTGAAGGAAACATCGTTGGTTATGGTCACTATTGATCCGGAAAATGACACACCGGAAGTTCTGAAAGAATATGCAAAAGCCAGAAATATCTACGGAGAACCCTGGATTTATCTCAGAAGTGATAAAGAATCTACCCGAGAACTAGCCAATGTTTTAGCTGTAAAATACAAGAAAATTTCACCAGTTGTTTTTTCACATTCCAATATCATTACTGTTTTTAACAAAAACGGCGAAATGGTGAGCCAGGCAGAAGGCACTGTTAATGCTTCCGGCATCGCAGAAACCGTCAATAACTTATAGTCAATTTGTGTTTTTTTGAAACCTGCAGGAAGCGTAGTCTTTCTGCAGGTTTTTTTTTATGAAGAATTAATCAGAATTGCTCTCAATGTCTTTCCGAAATTTGGAAATGCGAAAATCAGTAGCAGTGTTGCCCTTTTCCATTTTTTCTTTGGCATACAGCCGGAAATCATTTTCGGTTTTGTCCAAAAGGTGGTCATAAGGTCCAACGGAAGAAATCAGTTTTACCAAAACCGGGGAGATTTCCAAACAAATAAACAATCCCATAATAAATATTGAAGCCGCTGCAATGACAGAAGAATTTTTCCCAAGTTCATCCAAAGCCTGAAGCCGTGCTGCAAATCCATTAAAACGGTCTTCTGCAGTTTCGGTTTTATCTCTCTCGGTTTCAATATTGGTGTACACTTTTGAAATTTCTTTGTCCAGATAATGGAGACGGGGAGCTATTTGTTTTTGATAATTTTCCAAATCCGTACGTCTCTGTTCCTTCAGGATTTCTTTTCTTTTTGCATTGGTCCCATATCCGGTTTTTCCGGAAGTAAGATTGGTTTTAGTACCTAAAATCTCTTTTTCCAGTTCAGCTGCTGCGGAATCATACGCTTTTTGATATTCCTGAATTTTTGTGTTGATTTGTTTTTTTTCCTGTTCGAAAGGTCCGCTTTGTTGCATAATTCTGGCGTTCATTTCAGCCTGAAGTTGCGTTTTGTTGCGCTGGATAATGGTGTTTAATTGTTTGTTCACTTCTTTTTCAAAAATCTTAAGTTCCAGCGGTTTCGAAATAATAATTCCCAAGAAAGCAGCCAGAATAAGTCTGGGAATCGCCATGACAAGCTGATTAGACCAAGTTCCCGTTTTCTTGATGGATGAAACAATATATCGGTCGAGGTTGAAGATCATCAGCCCCCATAATATTCCAAAACCTACTGCGTACCAGAGGTTGTCAAAGATCGTGTACAGTGCATAACCACCGGAAAGCGAAGCGAAAACTGCTGTAAACAAAATCACGCCTCCAATTCCGGCAAATTTGTTCCATTCGGAAGGTGTTTTTCTAAGGATATGAAGATTTCCTCCGGAACAGATCAGCATGAACTTTTGAAACCAGTTCATTTTGTGCCGGGACAACGAGGAATTTGTTGGAATCATTTTCAATTTTTATTTAAAGATAAGTCTTACAAAACGGAACAATGTTACAAACAGTATTATGTTTAACCAAGTAAATTGTGTACAAGTCCTTTCTGCAGGATAAATTAATTTCAATCAGTAAATTATTTGATACGATCAGGGTTTTGTTTCAGGAAACTTGCCCAGCCGGAATAGGATTTCTCACCCACAGCATTTCCCGAATTGAAATGATGACATACCGCAACGGCCAATCCATCCGTAGCATCCAGATATTTTGTGGGAAATTCTTTCAGATTCAATAGGTTTTGAAGCATTCCTGCGACTTGTTCTTTGCTCGCATTTCCGTTTCCTGTGATGGCCATTTTTACTTTTTTGGGGGAATATTCGGTGATGGGAATGTTTCGGTAAAGCGAGGCCGCCATCGCAACACCTTGTGCGCGTCCCAATTTCAACATGCTCTGTACATTTTTTCCAAAAAAAGGTGCTTCCAAAGCCACTTCGTCCGGATGATATTCATCAATCAACGACAAAGTTTTATCAAAAATATACTTCAGTTTGGTTTCGTGATTGGGATGTTTTTTCAGAATAAGTTCATGAAGAGAAAGGAGTTCCATTTTGTTTTTTTTAACCAAAATCAATCCGTATCCCATAATGGTAGTTCCGGGATCGATGCCCAGAATTATTTTTTCATTTTCCACAAGACAAATGTAATGATTAAAAATTTTTTGTTCAATCATTTGCATACATAAGAAAATTATGTATAAATTTGTCCTACATCATTTATATTCAACATGAAGAGAAATGCATTATATAAAGGAACGTTACAGAATATTATCCTCAAGTTGCTCTCAGCCGAGGTAAAAATGTATGGTTATCAAATGACCCAGCGAGCGAAAGACCTGACGCAAGGCGAACTGGAAATGACGGAAGGTGCGTTGTATCCCATACTTCATAAATTAGAAAACGAAGGCGTCATTTATTCCGAAATTCAGAATGTAAACGGGCGCGACAGGAAGTATTATCTGCTCACCGAAAAAGGAAAAAAACAACAGGCGAAACAGGAGCAGGAAATGAAAAGTTATATCGGAAATCTGAATACGATTTTTAATATTTAGCGTATGAATCTTACAGAGAAAAACACTGTAATTGATTTTCTGAAAAGTAAAAAACTGTCCTATCCATTATACAAAGAAGTATTGGATCATTTCTTTTTGGATATCGACCAAAAAATGTTAGAAGGAATGGGTTTTCAGGAAGCGTTTATTCATGTTAAATTAAAATGGCATGATGAATTTAAAATGGTGTCGCCGGATAATTTGTCTTTTCGAAAAGTAGCTAAAATTGAAGCAGATGCAATGCAGAGCAAATTTAGAAATATTATAAAAATCTCAGGTTTATTTGCTATGGTTTCTGCACTTTTTGGATTGATTTACGAACCTTCACAACTTTATATTTTGGGAATTATAATGTTGGTTTTGGCAACATTTACGTTGTTTTTACTCTTCAGAAGAAAGATCAGGCTTTCCCAATACTTTTCAGATGAATTTCCACCCTTTGATACTGAGAAACACCATTATAAGCGTGATTTTATTTCTATGTTCTGGAATAATTGCCGGTTTTTATTATGATGTTGCAGGACGAGATCTGAAAAGCAATATCCGGTTTTCAGTCATTGTTTTTAATTTGATAACACAGTCTCAACTGTTATGGTTTCACCAGAAAAAAACAAATGTTTATTGTCATGACCGAAGAACAACTTGCTGAAATCCGAAATTATCTTCTCACCAAGAAACTTCCGATAGACGTTCTGATGGAAGTGAATGATCATTTTATTTCCCAAATTATGGAGCTGCAGAAAGAAGGTCAAGCTTTCGAAGAAGCGTTCACCATAACGAAAAATACATGGAGAAAAGACCTGAAACCCTATTGGAGCGGTGGATTGGATATTGAAGATAAAAGTAATCTTGCTCGTAGGATTCGCAGGGAAAGTTTTAGAAGTATTTTTTCCAAAGCTGCACTATTCGGTTTGCTGTTGACGGGAATGATTTATGTTTCCATGGCATTTTTATCAGAAAGTCATTTTCTATATCTGATGATCGCCGCTTATATCGTGTTTGTCTTCGGGCCGGTGTTGTTTTATTTTATGAACCGTAAAGATTTCGGGTTGGCAAAAAAGTACAGCAATTATGTTCTGACGGAATATCAGATGTATGTTTTTACTGTCATCAGCGTTCCTATAGTTTCTCTTCAGTTCTTGTTGCGAATGGATGAGATTTCTTCCTATTGGTACAGCGTTTTTCATTCGGAAATTCAGTATGACCTCAACCGCAGCGTGATGATTGCTTTCGGATGTTTTCTGTTATATTCAGCGAGCATTTTGATTTTTTTATCTCAGCGAAGTTATCTTCGTCAGATTCAAAAAGTAAAACCTTTTTTGAAGTATCTGAAGCAAGGGTGAACACCGAAACCTTGAAGGTTCTTTTATTTAAATCACAAAATGGGTAAATCTCCTTATCTCATATTTTTTACTGTGAAAATAATTTGAATTCATTCCGATTCTAAAATAAGTTGTAAGGTAAATTCCTCTTTTATTTTGGTAGGCTGATGAGAAATCACACTTCCATAAGAACTCTATGGATAGTCCCAAACAAATATTTTTCTAATTCTTATCGCAAAGTCTGTTTTATTGTTCAACCTCTCAAAAGAGCGATGTCGTCTCGTGGTATTATACTTGCACTAAAAGCCACCTGAACCATAAGATTCGACGCCAACCAATAAACAAAAGATAATGAGCAGTATTCAACCTGAATATTTAAATAATACAATAGAGAAAGACTTCAAATCCTTTATTTTAGAGGGAAATCATCCTTGTATGATGGCGCGCTCCGTTTTTAAAATGGAACGTTACGATATACAGGTGTATGATGAAATGAAAAGTGATGCCACAGCTCATGCTATTTTACAGGATTTACAGACTTTTCTGGAAAATACTAACTTAAATTCTACGGAATATCGCTCATTTGCCGCCATTTTCCCTGACAATCATTTTGAAGATGAAATCACTTTCGAAAAATCTTTATGGCAGACTTTACAAAATTTACATCATCATGATCCTAAACCCTGGGATTCTACAGTGAGTCGAGATCCTGAAGATGCTGATTTCAGTTTTAGCCTTCTCGGCAAGGCGTTCTATATTATTGGTCTTCATCCCAAAAGTTCCAGAAAAGCACGGCAAGCACCTTATACAACTTTGGTTTTCAATCTTCACTGCCAGTTTGAGAAACTCCGTGAAATCGGGAAGTATGAAAAAATACGGGATCTGGTTCGAAAAAATGATGAAAAACTACAAGGAAGTATCAATCCGGTGCTACGGGATTTCGGAGAAGATTCGGAAACCAGGCAATACAGCGGCCGACATGTAGAAAGCAACTGGAAATGTCCGTTTCATCACAAATAATATAAGAATGAAAAACTATACTATGATACCTCCGCAGACAGGGAAGGCCTTCACCATGAAAAAAGGACAGATTCTTACCGTAATGGATCCCGAGGGAATGCAAGTGAGCGACATGGTTTTGTTTAATTTACATGACTATGGGGAAAAGATTTCATCAGGAAAAACTTTGGATTTCGAAGAATCAATACTGCTCACTGCGGGAAATATATTGTGGAGCAATCGCTCTCAAAAAATGGCTCGAATTACCGCCGACACTAACGGGCGCAACGATTTTCTGTTGGCTCCGTGCAGTAAAGAAACTTTTGAAATTATGTATAACTATCCCGGTTATCATCCCAGTTGTCTAGAGAATTTGACGAAAAATCTCGAACCTTTTGGGATTACTCAGGATGATATTCCCACCGCCTTTAATATATTCATGAATGTTCAGTTCGATGTAAGCGGAAAGATTTCCGTTTTACCTCCTACTTCTAAAGCTGGCGATTATGTACAGTTTGAAGCTCTGATGGATCTGCTGGTTTGTCTTACCGCGTGCTCTGCAGAAGACAGTAATGGTGGCACTTTTAAGCCTATTCATTATTTTATAAAAGATAATTGATTCTTGGATTGATCAATAAATGATAATAAACTTAAAGCTCTAAAAAATAAGAAAAGCTTCCTGAAAATTTCGGGAAGCTTCTCTTTTAAATTAATATAATTAATTGAATATATGAGTTTTACATATTCCGTCTGTATCTTCCACCCACTTCGAATAGCGCAGTAGTAATTTGCCCCAGAGAACAGTGTTTTCCGGCTTCCATCATTACTTCGAATAAATTTTGCTGATTGATGGCAGCTTTCTGAAGTTTCTCCAGCATTTGTTCAGACGTATTGGAATGTGCGTTTTGGAAGTTTTCCAGATTCTGAATCTGTAATTGTTTCTCGTCTTCTGTGGAACGGATTACTTCTCCCGGAAGAACCGTTGGCGAACCATCTTTCCCTAGGAAAGTATTTACCCCGATAATCGGATATTCGCCTGTATGTTTCAGCCATTCATAATGCATCGATTCTTCCTGAATTTTCGAGCGTTGGTACATTGTTTCCATCGCACCCAGAACACCACCTCTTTCCGTAATCCTGTCAAATTCCGCATACACTGCTTCTTCCACCAGATCTGTTAACTCTTCAATAATGAAAGAACCCTGCAACGGATTTTCATTTTTAGCCAGGCCCAATTCTTTGTTGATGATCAATTGAATGGCCATTGCTCTTCTTACAGATTCTTCCGTTGGCGTTGTAATGGCTTCATCGTAAGCATTAGTATGTAATGAATTACAATTATCATAAATAGCATAAAGCGCCTGAAGCGTTGTCCGGATATCGTTAAAATCAATTTCCTGAGCATGCAGCGATCTTCCCGAAGTCTGGATGTGGTATTTCAGCATTTGCGAACGTTCATCGGCACCGTATTTATATTTCATGGCTTTTGCCCAAATTCTTCTTGCGACACGACCGATAACGGCATATTCAGGATCCACTCCGTTGGAGAAAAAGAAAGAAAGATTCGGTGCAAATGCATTGATGTCCATTCCGCGGGAAAGGTAATATTCCACATACGTAAAACCGTTGGCAAGCGTAAATGCGAGTTGCGAAACAGGGTTTGCGCCAGCTTCGGCAATATGGTATCCTGAAATAGAAACAGAGTAGAAATTTCTGACTTTATTTTCAATAAAATATTCCTGAACGTCGCCCATCAGCCTTAATGCAAATTCTGTAGAGAAAATACAGGTGTTCTGTGCCTGGTCTTCCTTCAGAATGTCAGCCTGCACGGTTCCCCGAACAGTAGCAATGGTTTCAGCTTTTATTTTTTCATACACTTCTGCGTCCAGAACTTCATCGCCGGTTATTCCCAAAAGTTTTAATCCAAGACCGTTATTTGAAGGCGGAAGTTCGCCGCTATAGGTTGGTCTTTTCAGGCCTTTCTCGTCGAATTTTACTTTTAATTTCTCTTCAACGATATCCCAAAGGTTATTTTCTTCAATATATTTTTCACAATTCTGATCAATGGCAGCATTCATGAAGAATGACAACAGCATGGGAGCCGGCCCATTGATCGTCATGGAAACCGATGTTAAGGCATTCACCAGATCAAAACCGGAATAGAGCTTTTTGGCATCATCCAGAGTGGCGATAGAAACACCGGCATTTCCGATTTTTCCGTAAATGTCCGGTGGAAATGCGGGATCCTGTCCATATAATGTCACAGAATCGAAAGCTGTGGAAAGCCTTTTGGCGGGCATTTCGGCAGAAACATAATGAAATCTGCGGTTGGTTCTTTCCGGTCCGCCTTCGCCAGCAAACATTCTTGTCGGGTCTTCACCGGTTCTTTTGAAAGGATAAATTCCTGCGGTGAAAGGAAATTGTCCCGGTACGTTTTCCTGGCCTTTCCATCGGATGAGGTCGCCCCAATCCTGGAATTTCGGCAGAGAAATCTTTGGAATTTTTAGCCCGGATAAACTTTCAGAAGTGGTTTCTACTTTTATTTCTTTTCCACGAACAAAATAGGAGTAGCTTTCGCCTTGCATTTCTTCCTTGAAGTGATGCCAACCCCGAAGAAATGCGCTGTTTTCTTCCAGCAAATCTTTTTTGGTTTTCAGAAAGACTTTCTCCAGCTTATCGTGGGTGTGTGTATCATCGGTAATGAACTTTTTGGCTCCGTCTATCAAGTACATTTGCTTCGCGATAAGCGCCTGCTCTTCTACATTTTTATCGTAACCACGGTTGTTTTCAACAATTTCGGAAAGATAGCGAACCCGTTTTGGCGGAATGACGGTACTGTCTTCGGACACGTTCTGTTCTTCGTATTCGTCCAGATTCAGGCTTTCAAATTTTTCGTTTACTTTTCTTACCAAAGCATTGAAAACCTCGGTGGTTCCCCAATCATTGAATTGGCTTGCCTTGGTAGAAAATACCGGCATTTCTTCAAGGTTTTTATCAAAAAATAGGTGGTTTCTCTGGTATTGTTTTCTAACAGCCTGCAGTGCATCCAAAGCGCCGCGCTTGTCAGACTTATTAAGCACGATAAGATCTGCATAATCCAGCATATCAATTTTCTCCAGTTGTGTAGAAGCTCCGTATTCCGGAGTCATCACATACATGGAAACGTCTGCAATTTCAGTGATTTCCGAACCGCTCTGTCCGATTCCTGAAGTTTCCAGAATAATGATATCGGGTTTTGCGATTTTTAGAATATTAATCGCGGAATGGATGTATGGAGAAACGGAAACGTTATTTTCCCGAGTCGCCATGGAACGCATGTAAACGCGTTTATCGTTAATGGAATTCATCCGGATCCTGTCGCCCAACAGTGCACCACCGGTTTTCTTTTTAGAAGGATCCACGGAAATAATGGCGATTTTTCTTTCCGGATTGGAACGAAGAAACCTCCGTACGAGTTCATCGGTGAGTGACGATTTCCCGGCGCCGCCGGTTCCGGTGATGCCGATGATGGGAATTTTCTTCATCTCTTCTTCAGAGGATAGTGCAGCAACACGATCATTGATTTCCTGAACCAACTCTGGCTTTTCATCGGAGAAGTTTTCCACTGCGGAAATTACCTGTGCGATAGATTTTGAATCTTCAAAAGAGATTTTGTCCAAATCGGAAACGGAGATGTGTTCACCGGTGGCAAAGTCCGATTTTTGTACCAGATCGTCGATCATTCCCTGCAATCCTAATTCACGGCCATCATCGGGAGCATAAATCCGGTCGATTCCGTACGACATCAGGTCTTTAATTTCTTCGGGCAGAATTACGCCGCCGCCGCCACCGAAAATCTTGATTTGCGGAGCCCCTTTTTCTCTCAGAAGATCGTAGATATATTTAAAATATTCATTGTGTCCGCCTTGGTAGGAAGTGAGGGCAATCGCATTGGCATCTTCCTGAATAGCAGTATTCACCACTTCTTCCGCAGATTTGTCATGTCCGAGGTGAATCACCTCGCAGCCTGTTCCCTGGATAACGCGGCGCATGATATTGATAGCAGCATCGTGCCCGTCGAATAAGGAAGCAGCAGTTACGATTCTCACCTTGTTTTTAGGAGTGTATTTTTGGTTTTCCATAAAAAATGTAGAAAAATTTGAAAGTCTTCAAAGATAGGCAATTCCGCAAAAAGTAAAAAAGAGACTAGCAGAAAAGCAAAACATACACGCAGGTTATTAAAAGCAGAAGGTTTACGTTTATCGGATCACCAATGATTCCGGAATAAATGTTTCCACGGGAGAAATAATTAAAAAATGAGGATTCCATTAGTTTTTTGGTGATCGTCAAAAAGAAATAAAACCGTCTCAATGCTCTTGAGAAGGTTTGATTTGGCGGATTTTTTTCTAAAAATCGTATCCGATTTTAAAACTTACATTGAGAATTATTGTTTTTCGATAGTCCAGCTTCCGGATAGCTCCCCCATTTTCCAGTTGCCCGTTTTAGTGATGAGGCTGCCCTGTATCAGAAAACCGGTAGTTGGTGATGTAAGGCCTAACAAAGCTCCTGTTTCGAGCACTTTGCCGCCTAAATAATCATCAGTGTTTCTCGTCCCGAAAATACTTCCGCTGTTGCCTACTTCTAAAATAAAGATTCCTTCTTCATCTCCTGTATATTTAGCAGCCAAATTTCCTTTAAAAGGTGATTCATAATTCTTTATGTTTTGTCTTTCCCAGTAAGCATCACAGGAAAGCACAGATAGAAAGACCAATATAATAAACAGATATTTTTTCATTATCTACAATATATTTAAAAAAAAACAAAGAAACAGAAATTGAATATGCAGGCAAAATCTTTTTTTTAATTCTCATAAAATGTCATAATTTTGGCCTCTTGTAAAGTTGAAAATTAATTTGAATATGCCGAAAGCCCTTCTTTATTTTCTTATTGGAACTGTACTGAGTTTCCTGCTCAATCATTATGTGTTGGGAAGCCGGGGCTGGATGATAGACCTGTACAATGGCACCGCCTTCGGATTAGGTTGGGGAATGGCTTATTTTGTAGATAAACCGGAATGGCCATTGAGCAAGAAAATGGGAATTTCCTTTATCGGAATTGCAATGCTTTTGCTTACCGGATTTCTCTTTTTTGATTTTCAAACTGCCGTTCCGTCGGTCATTAAGTTTTCTACCGTATTTGTAGGATATTATCTCATCGCCAGTTTCAAAAGCACCAAATCGCTCAGGAATTAAAGGTGTTTCCTTATTTATTGAGTAGCAAATAGATTTGGTTGCCTCAACTTTATTTAAAGATTACAAAAAGGTTTTCAGATTGAAAAAAAATTTCTACCTTTGCACACCCTTATTGGGAAAATTATGTTTAACCGTAAACAAAAAAGTGTGAATACATTAAGTTACAAAACCGTTTCAGCTAACAAAGCTACCGCTAATAAAGAATGGGTTGTGGTAGACGCTGAAGGACAGC
>JADMKO010000087.1 GCA_015478785.1 Chryseobacterium sp.
CAATTATTGCACCCTGGTTTATAGCTTCAATTACCTGATTAATCACCTTTCAATATATCAGCACACAACAAATGATTTCTTCCATAAATTTGATCGTGGGCCAATATGTTGGTGCATCGCACATTTTTTTCTGATTCTGTTTTTTCTACCAACATTTCGCGGCTTTGCCGCTCAGTGGTTCAAAAAACTTTGCGTTTCCTTTTACATTACCCCTTTTCCTTCTAAAAAATTGTTGCGCTCTTTGCGGGAAAAATAACACAGTTTAGATTCCTGAGGAATGACACCCCTAAACAACTAATCAATTAACCGATTAATCTGCTTTCAACAAATTCGCAAATTCGCAAATCAGCACATCCGCTCCCCTATCCTATTCACTCTAATTCACCATTCGCCCTAAACAACTAATCAATTAACCGATTAACCATTTTCAACCCTTTTATCAACCCAATTTGTAACCTTTCAGGGTATCGCATCGTATATATAATTAGAGCCCGTTTAAAAGAGGGGTAAATTTTTGTAAATGAGACAGTTAAAAATCACAAAACAGGTTACCAACAGGGAAACCGCATCGCTTGACAAGTATCTTCAGGAAATCGGTAAAGTGGAACTGATTACTGCAGACGAAGAAGTAGATCTGGCACAAAGAATCCGCGCCGGCGACAGGGCCGCACTGGAAAAACTCATCAAAGCCAACCTTCGTTTCGTAGTGTCTGTATCCAAGCAATACCAAAACCAGGGATTGTCGCTTCCGGACCTGATTAATGAAGGCAACCTCGGACTGATGAAAGCGGCCAAAAGGTACGACGAAACCAGAGGTTTTAAATTCATTTCCTACGCCGTATGGTGGATCAGGCAGAGTATTCTTCAGGCCCTTGCAGAACAGTCGAGGATTGTAAGGCTTCCTTTGAACAAAATTGGTTCCATCAATAAAATCAACAAAGCGTACGCCCATCTGGAGCAGGAAAACGAAAGGCCTCCTTCCCCGGAAGAACTGGCAGAAGTGCTGGATATGAGCGAAGAAGACATCAAGGAATCCATGAAAAACAGCGGCCGTCATCTTTCGATGGATGCCCCGCTGGTAGAAGGTGAAGATTCCAATTTATATGATGTGCTGCGTTCCGGTGAATCGCCAAGCCCGGATAAGGACCTGATGCTGGAATCTCTTCAGATTGAAATTGAAAGAGCACTGCAGACGCTGACCCAAAGAGAAGCAGATCTGGTGAGGCTCTATTTCGGACTGAACGGAAAGCATCCGATGACGCTGGAAGAAATCGGAGAAACCTTCGACCTTACCCGTGAGCGCGTTCGCCAGATTAAGGAAAAAGCCATCAAAAGGCTGAAACACAATACGAGAAGTAAAATCCTGAAGTCGTACTTAGGAAAATAAATCTTCAAACAATAAAGAGCAGAGCAGGTTTTCATAAGCCTGCTTTTTTTGTGGAATAAAGACGACCATGATGTTGAGTTCAAACCATCATCCCCTTTATTTTTTTCTTCGCCTGTATCTCCGGATGCCCCATCCTGCGAGGATTCCCAGTATCACAAAGGGCCAGATGTTGACGAGCATCACAAAGAACCAGATCAGATTATCCCAACCGTTTCTGAACCCGTTCCGGAATTTCTGTCCGAACACCGTTTCGTGCGGCACATTTTCATAGAAAGTAACGGAGAGCGTTGAGAAGGCCACATTATTCTGAAGGTATTTCAGGCGGCCTTCGACGGATTCAATATCGGCGCGCAACTCGGTCGCCTGCTTTTCGATCTCTACAATTTCGGTAACGTTCCTGGCCTGTTTCAGCAGATCGATATAGCGCTGTTCCAGTTCTTTTTTGGTTTTGAGTCTGGCTTCGATGTCGACAAATTCTTCGGTAATGTCCCGCACGTGGATTTCCTTGGTGTCGTACTTTTCCACTCCGGCCGTCGCTTCTTTCAGCAGCTGATCAAAATGATTGGCAGGAACCCGAATCACGACGGTATTGCTGATGCGGCCGGGCGATTTGTATTCCTGATCCGAGGAAATATAACTGTTGTTCTTTTTCACTGCGTCCGCCACGGTTTTTCGGGTTTCGGCCATATCGGAAGTTTCGAATTCCACCCTGCCCTCTTTGATCAGTTTTCTCTCCGGCGATTCACCATAGTGCTCTTCAACCTGTGGTGCCGCCATGGCTTTATCAGGTAACTGCACTGCCATTTCACTGCTTTCGGCATTCTGTGAACAGGAGGAAAAAATCAGCAATACAATGATGAACAGTAAACGAGGGTATTTCATGATGATAGGTTTCTTCGGTTTATTTTCACAAATGATGATAAAGCTACAAAATAAATCGGTTGGGACAATAGAAATGTATCCTGTTTATTATTCGCTTTGGTCTGATTTTCGTGTCAATTTTGAATCTTTTTAAAATCCAGATCCTATGAAACCAAAAGAAATTCCCGGTGTTCCCCGGCATGAAAAAGGCGGTTTTCACGATACGGAAAGTACAGCGAAGACCTCAGCGAATCTTGTGGATGCAAAGTTTGAGATTCTGAAACAGCGTTTTTTGGACGTTAATTCATGGAAAGAAAATAGTGCGATTGGTGCTTCAGAATTTAAACTCTTTTCCAAAAACGGCCAACCCGCAAACCGCCGTCCGGAAATCGGGGACAAAATCAGAATCAACATTCCGGGACCGGGAGGCATACAGACCGACAGCTATGACTGGGTGGATGTGATTGATTACAGAGAAACCCAAAATGCAGATGAAGGAACCTTCAGTATTGTGATGACCTGCCGCCCTGCTCATCCTCCCCGACAGGAAAACGAGGAAAATATCGCGCATTTTTATGGTGATGATGCTACGTCCACTTTTATGATTACCAAAGGGAAAGATTATGTCATGGCCTCCGTGCACGGCAGGAATGAAAAGCCAAATACGAAGAAAGCCGGCTGGCTGGATGCGGTCCGCAATTTCTTCATCGGCAGCGGCGGAATTCTGGGCGCAGGAAAAGCGCAATGGAAACTGCTGACCGAGGGTCTGGTTTCCGGACTGGAGGATGAGGCCTAATAATTTCACTTATCAATTATTAATGCAACTATGACGGCTGTCGGTTTACACCTATCCTTCCCGAACAGATTTTACCAACAATTCCTGTATTAAACAATCATTCAGGTGCTGCCGAAATTTCTTATCTGGAAATAAACATTCCTGTTTTTATACAAAAAAATGGAATATTACAATTTACGGATTTATGAATTCAATTTCTTCGAAAAATCACACCCACCCTTCCCGCGTTGCCCTGACCAGAAGATCCTGAACATTGATACACCCGGACTTTTGTAAAATGTTTTTCCTGTGATTGCGGACGGTGTGGATGCTGCGGTTCAGTTTCTGTGCAATGGCTTCGCTGGTGAGGCCCTGCACCATCATAGAGAGTATTTCTTTTTCTTTTTCAGAAAACGGATTTTCTTCGCTCATCACATTGTAATACGAAGGCTGGCCCTCTAACCCAATGAAATGAAGCTGGGAGTCGCTTTGGTTTTTTACGTGGGAAATATCCGAATGGATGACTTTGGTTTTTACTAAATTTCCATCCACCATCTCGTAGGCAAACGCCTGCTGCAGTATCCGGACGTAGGTTCCGGAACTGGTTTTCAGCCTGAAATCATGCACGATGTAATACTGATCCTGAAGTTCGGTGGGCAGTTCGCGACAGAATTCCAGAGCTCTGGTCTCATGAGCGATGAACTTTTCTTTATCATCGGGATGAATGATGTCAAACAGAAATTCGATGGTGAAGTCTTCCGGTTCATAGCCCAGCACCGTCTGCATTTCAGGGTTTACAAGATCAATCCGCGCGGTGATACAGTTATAAATAAAGGAATAAATCCGGAACGGCACCACATTCTTACTGGTTAGGATCCCATTCTCAAAATCAGGATTATTTTCATGCGCAAAAATTTCAACTCCCTTTCCTAATAATTTTTTCAATTCCATTTACT
>JADMKO010000088.1 GCA_015478785.1 Chryseobacterium sp.
CCCCACTTTCAGTGTTGATGGTACGGACATTATTTGCCGTGTTAGTTCTGGGCTGGTTCCATCCGTAATTATTTCCTGTCGTTTGATGGTAGGTATTCCTGTTGACTTTGTAAATATTAATGTTAATATTCCGGTATCTTGGCCTTACCACATGTCTCGGTCTGTAATAATTGTTCCAATGATTGGTATAATAAACCACCGGTGCATGTCCTCCATAATATACATTTTGATACACGATGAATATTTGTGGCCCAAGAATTCTTTCCATTGCATAAAACCTGTCGTAATACCAACGGTGAGGATTCATCCTATAATAACTGTTCCACATGGCGAAGGAAGAGAATTGATTGTTCAAATCCATAATCATTTCAATTTGCCATCTTGTTAACCGGTGCTTTCTGAAAAAGCTGCTCCAGTTAACCATGGTGATGCTTCTGCGATAATCGTTATAATATCCGTTGTAGAAGTCATCTGCGAAATAATCATTAGGATATTCGTAATAATAATCTTCAGGAAAATAGAAATTATTGTTCTCGTAATGTCCGTAATCAGGATAATGATTGCCCCAACTATTGTGGGATCCGTATTGGGCAAAAACCAGCATCGAAAAAGAAACGGCAAGCCCTAAAAGTAATTTTTTCATTTCATTTAAATTTTATCAAGTGAAGGTTTCCCTAAAACAAACCCGTATATATCCGTGATTGCTATCTTTTGGATGAAAATTAAGAATGGAAGTTAAAACACATTTCATTTGTATCATAAAAAAACCTCCCAAAGTGGGAGGCTATAATATTATATTAAAAAATGGTTTATTCTACAAGAATTTTTTTGCTGAAAAGTTGTTTGCCGTTGGTGTCTTTTACCACAGAAACATACATTCCGGGCAGTAAGGTTCCCAGTTCCATGCGTTGTTCAGGATTTCTTTGCACTGCAGTCAGTGTTTTAATTGCTGATCTTTGTCCTCTCGCATCGAAAAGTTCAAAAATCAGATTGCCCTCCAATTTAGGATCTGTTATTTTTATATTAACATAGCCTTCCGTAGCTTTGGTAGGATAAATATCAATTCCTGTATATTGAGTTTCCACAACTTCTTTCTGCTGATTCAACAAGTACTGACTTGCAAGATCATACACAGGAATTTTTACAGTTTCTGCCAGAGGTTTTGCTTCCATATCCCGCATATTTACTTCATACGTTCCACCTTTTGCACTTCCCAACATCACGTTTCCTTCGGCATTTACGGCAGCTCCATTTACAGAATATCCTTCGGGCAATCCTTTGATTTTACCAACAAATTCTGCAGTCATCGTATTTAATTTTGCTCTGAAAATATTTCCCGAAGCTGCAAAAATAAGGAGGTCACCATTGGCATCGGCAATCATATCTCCACCGTATCCACTATTCATCTGATGAAGAGAGACCTCAGCTTTTGCCGAAGTATCTTTTACAGGTCCCAAATCTGAGATCGTATATCTACCGTTAACTTTTGAAATCTTATATAAATGCGATCCGGAATTCGTCATCGCATAAATGTTTCCGTCTGCTCCCAGTACCATTCGGGTAATGTGAGAGCCGATATCACATGCAGAAGATTTCAACAGTGTATTTTCCACCAAAGTAATTTTCTTTGAACGGGTATTCAAGACATACATATTTGAAGAAAACATGGGGAAGTATACGAGATCTTTTCCTGAAGAATCATACGCCAAAGCTGCAATCATCGGCGATTGCGCACGATGAACCGAACTTTTGTTTTCTGAAAATTTCCCGTTTAATGTTTGGGAAAAAACTTCGGAAGCGGCGGTTTCAGCATTCAGAAAAACTTCTCCCGTCTGAAGCGTTTTGGCATCCATCGACCGGAAATCATTGAAATTAATCTGGTTTCCAGGCGTTCCGGTAAGGGCAAAAATATCATGCTGAGCGTGCACGGTCATTCCGGCGCATAACAGCAATAGAGGGAATAGAGACTTTTTCATAATGGTAAAATTTGGTGATGTTTTATTAATATCGGACTAAATTACGGAATTCATTTGAATACAAGCAAATTTAAAATCTTAAACTTCTCATTTCCATTTGAAATAACCTGAATTTATGAGCAAATAAAAAAACCGGAAAAAATTCCGGTTTTAGATTTATTTTAATTCGTAAGTAGTACCTTCTCTGCCGTCTTTCAACTGAATGCCTTGTTCCAGAAGCTGATCCCGGATCTGATCGGAAAGTTCAAAGTTTTTCGCTTTCTTCGCTTGCGTTCGGATATCAATGAGCACCTGCAAAGCTTGATCCAGCTTCTCATTGGTGTTTTCTTCCATATTCTGCAAACCTAAAACATCATACACAAAAGCATACATCAGGCTTTTAAGTTCCTCAAGATTTTCTTTTGTAATGCTTTCTTTTCCTTCTTTTAAAAGATGAATCCATTTCACGGCTTCAAAAAGATAAGAAATCAAAATCGGAGCATTGAAATCGTCCGCTAATGCCTCTTTACATTTTTGCTTCCATTCTTCAAGATCAAAACCTGCAGATCCGGTTTCCGAAACCTGAATATTTTCGAGAAGTTTCACGGCTTCCATGAGCCTGTGAAAACCTTTTTCTGCTGCGATCATCGCATCATTAGAAATATCGAGAACGCTACGGTAATGCGCCTGCATAAAGCAGAACCGAACTACGGAAGGATGAAATGGCTTTTCAAAAAAATCATTTTCTCCGGAAACCAATTCCATGGGCAAAATATAATTTCCGGTTGATTTGCTCATCCGCTGTCCGTTCATAGTCAGCATGTTGGCATGCATCCAATAATTAACGGGCGTTGTCCCATTGCATGCTTTTCCCTGTGCGACTTCACATTCATGATGGGGAAATTTAAGGTCCAATCCACCCCCGTGAATATCAAAATTTTCGCCCAAATATTTAGTTGACATCGCAGTACATTCCAGATGCCAACCAGGGAATCCTATACCCCAGGGTGAATTCCACCGCATGATATGTGCGGGCGAAGCTGCTTTCCACAACGCGAAATCCTGCGGGTTTTTTTTCTCATCCTGACCGTCGAGATCCCGGGTATTGGAAAAAAGTTCATCTATATTTCTTCGGGAAAGTTCTCCGTAATTCAAGCCTCGTCGGTTATATTCCATCACATCAAAATAAACAGAGCCATTTTTCTCATAAGCAAAACCGTCTTCAATAAGTTTCTGCGTAATTTCAATCTGCTCCAGAATATGACCTGTAGCTGTTGGTTCGATGGTAGGCGGAAGCAAATTGAAACGTTCCAGTACTTTATGAAAATCTACCGTGTATTTCTGCACAATTTCCATCGGTTCCAGTTTTTCCAGTCGTGACTGTTTCACAAACCGGTCGTTATTCACATCGCCGTCATCTGTCAAATGTCCAGCATCCGTGATATTCCGCACATAACGGACTTTATATCCGAAAAAAAGTAAGGATCGGTAAATAAAATCGAAAGACATAAAAGTCCGAACATTCCCTAAATGCACGTTGCTGTACACCGTCGGTCCACAGACATACATTCCCACATTTCCTTCTACTATTGGTTTAAAAATTTCCTTCTCGCCAGAAAGCGAATTATATATTTTTACGTTCATGATCTTCTTATTTTCTTAATAATCCAATTTTGCATGGCTTCCCACATAATGCAGGAACTCCTGTCTGGTAATGGGATTGGTTCTGAATATTCCGCTCAGTTCTGCAGTAATAGTAGAGCTTGCTGTATCCTTAATTCCGCGGCAATTTACACAAAGATGTTTCGCATCAATAATACATGCAACATCCGTTGTTCCGAGAGCTTCTTTCATGGCATCTACGATTTGCATCGTCATACGCTCCTGAACCTGAGGTCGTTTTGCGTAATAATCTACAATCCTATTGATCTTTGAAAGGCCAATGACTTCGCCGTTTGAAA
>JADMKO010000089.1 GCA_015478785.1 Chryseobacterium sp.
GCTTATTAATTGTATTATCAGGTCCGTCAGGTGTTGGGAAAGGAACTTATTTTTTCATTCATTGCCAATGGCCAAAAAACCATTTCGAAGAACCGTTACCCTGCTTGAGATTTACCGGCAGATTCTTCCTTTCATCAAACCCTATCGGTGGATGATTTTCGGAACCTTAAGCCTCACTTTTATCGGTGCACTCGCAGCACAGGTAAATCCACTCGTATTGAAATACACCATCGACGAGGTGGAGCAAATCATGAAACTTCCGGATCCTATGACTGAAGGAATTCATGTTTTGGTCATCATCGCATCCATTCTTTTGGGTAAAGAGCTGGTACATATTTTTATCAATTTCGGGCAGAAATTTTATGGCGAGAAAATACGGATCAATACCAGTTCTGTGCTGGCGCAAACGGTGATAGACAAAATTCTGGACTACCGGGTTTCTTATTTTACGGATGAACATCACCATTCCGGAAAACTTCAGACGAGAATAGACCGCGGTATTGAAAGTCTTACACGGCTGGTTCAGAACTTTTTCATTGATATTCTTCCCCTCTTTGCCAATGCAGCTATTGCCCTCGTGGTGATGTATCTTCAAAATGTTTATGTTGGTTTGGTTTCTACTTTTGTAATTCCCGTGTTTTTTTGGGTGAGTTCTTTGCAAGCTAAAAAATTGAGTGGTGTGCGGAGACAGCTCAGAAATCAGAGAGAGCAAAAAACGTCCGGGCTTTTGAATCTTATCAATTCTATCATGGTAATTAAAAGTTTTGTCCGTGAAAAATTTGAAGGAAAAAAACAGTATGATCTTCAGATGCAGCTCATGGAAAGCCAGCTCCATACACGGAGAACCAATTTTCTCTATGACGGACTGAAAACTTTTATTGAACAGTTCGGGATTGTTTTGGTAATCCTCCTCACGGTGTATCTCGTACTCGGCCAGCAGATGACCATTGGTGCTATCATGCTTCACATCATGCTGTTTGGAAATGTATCTGCTCCCATTAGGCAGCTTCATAGGATTTATGACGATATGAACGATGCCATCATTTATGCTGAAGGATATTTTGAAATCTTAAATGCCGATGGAGAAAAAGAAGCCAGCGGAACGAAGTCGCCGGAAATAAAAGGAACATTTGAACTGAAAAATGTAACTTTTTCTTATCCTAATGGTGCTGCCGCTTTGCAGAACGTTTCTATGAAAATCGAAAAAGGAAAAACCACTGCCTTAGTGGGACTTAGCGGTGCCGGTAAATCGACAGTCATTAATTTGCTTTGTAAATTTTATGATCCCGATTCCGGTGAAATCCTATTGGATGGAATTCCGCTTTCGGAGTATGATAATCATTCGCTCAGAGATGATATTGGGCTTGTGTTGCAGAAAAACCATATTTTTCAGGGAAGTATAGAAGACAATATTCGCTATGGAAATATGAAGGCTTCTTTCAGTGAAATAAAACAGGCTGCAGAAAAAGCTTATCTCCACGATCAGATCATGAAACTTCCGGAACAATACGCACATGATGCTACCCAGCTTTCCGGCGGACAACAACAGAGAATTGCCATCGCAAGGCTCTTTCTGAAAAATCCCCCGGTAATTTTTCTGGACGAACCCACTGCAAGTCTGGATGCCGTAGCAACTGAACAAATTAAAAATTCCCTAGATGCCATAAAAGAAGGCCGAACTGTGGTCATCATATCCCATTCACTGTCGCAGATTCTGGATGCAGATACCATCTATGTTCTGGAAAGTGGCAAAATGGTGGAACACGGTTCTCACGAAAAATTATTCAATGAAAACGGAGCTTACAGACAGATTTTTGACGCTTCCGCAAGAAGCCTGAATCTGGAAAAAATGGTGAATGCGTACAAATAAAACGCGTCAGATACACAACACAAAGACTTTTTTTCCGTTCTTTACACGCTAAAATTTATCATTATGAAACAGGTGTTCATCGGAGTCGGCATTCTTGGTTTATTGTTCATTTCGTGCAGCAAAATTGAAGAAAAGGTCAACAGTACCGTTACAAGTGCTCAGGAAAAAGTACAGCAGAAAACAGAAGAATTGGTTCAGAACGCGGTTACAGATCAGTTGGGAAAACTAGTGGATGCCGAAGCGTTGTCTTTCGACAGTGTTTTTCCGCATTCGCAGCCGGATCTGGTACAGGAAGACTCCGGAAAGAAAGTAGTTTTTCCTAACGGAGCTCCGTTTTACTTTTTTAAATATAAAACTTCCGATAAAGACGCACTACTGAAAATGCTGTATGAACAGGAAACCACTGATGAAGCACAATCAATGAAGACCTTTGAGAAAGTTGACGGCGCATTATTCATTGAAAAATTAAGCTTTTTTGAAAAGTTTCTTCCGGCTGATGCTTTTGGAGGGGCAGTTATTGAGGAGCTGAAAAATAACCCGACTGCAGAATATTATAAAGTGAAAAGATTTCCACATTCCAGCACCATCATTTATAATCCGAAAAATGGTACGGTGTATCAGTTTGTTGATGTAAAAAAGCAGTAAAATAACATTGATTCGAAATTCAGTAAATTAGTCCGATGAAAATTTACACGAAAACCGGAGATAAAGGAGAAACGGCACTCTACGGCGGAACCAGAGTTTCAAAAGCCAGCATAAGAGTGGAAAGCTACGGAACGATAGACGAACTGAACGCTTTCATAGGACAGGCAAAAAGTGAAATTCACGATGCTGAAATAATACAACAGCTGAAGAAAATTCAGTTTGATCTTTTTACCGTTGGATCAGAATCGGCTACACCTGCGGATAAACTGTTATTGGCCAACGGAAAATCAAGGCTTCCGCTCATCATCTCTGATCAGGAAATTGAAGAACTGGAAAAATGGATGGATGTTTTGGATGAAAATCTGGAACCGTTGCAATATTTCATTCTTCCGGGTGGTGGCAAAGCCGCAACAGCGCTTCATGTTGCCCGAACCGTTTGCAGAAGGGCAGAACGGGCTTTGGTTTTTCTTAATGAATCAGAAGAAGTGCGTCCGGAACTCATCCGCTATCTGAACCGCCTTTCCGATTATCTTTTTATCGCGGCGCGGTATATTTCCAAAATCAACAGAGAAGAGGAAGAGTATTGGAATCCGAACAACAGATAATTCTGGAAAATGGATACCAATTAATGAACGAAAATTAAAAAATATCCGTGCCATTCTGTGTAATCTGTGAGAGAAAATTAATCTGTTAGAGAATAACAAATCCGTGAAAGAAAAAAGAGCACTCCTTTTCATCAATGGAGAACCACCCGAAAAACTTCCTGTTTTTGAAAGTTATGATCTGATAGCGTGCTCTGACGGCGCATTCCATTACTTAAAATCTTTGGGATTTCCCCTGAAAAAACTGGATTTTATTTCCGGCGATTTCGATTCGCACTCTGGAAACGACGCTCTTATTTATCAGGAAAAATTCATTTATACTCCGGATCAGGACAAAACCGATTTCGAAAAATCTCTTGAAATTCTGAAGCAGAAAGGTGCAGCGACAGTGGATGTTTACGGAGGAAGCGGTGGCGAAATGGATCATTTTTTAGGCAATATTTCGGTAGCTTTCAGTTTTATAAACCGTCTGGAAATCCGTTTCTATGATGAGTTTTCAACCTATTATTTTATTCCGAAATTTATTTCTCTGAAAGGGGTAAAAAACAAAATGATTTCCCTGTATCCTTTTCCTGCCGCCGAACGCATCACCACTTCCGGGCTACATTGGCCGTTAAATGCTGATGACCTGAGCATTACTTCCAGAATCAGCACCCGGAATTTCGCTTCGGAAGATGAGGTGACGATCGAGTATGAGTCCGGAGACCTGCTGATTTTCATCGGAAAGCAATACCTCTGATTTTTTAAGAATATTTTAGAGCCAGTTTAAATTTAACGAAATATTTTTTT
>JADMKO010000090.1:0-1963 GCA_015478785.1 Chryseobacterium sp.
CAGGCTATTACAGGAAAAGAAGGAATAGCATGGGGTTGGTCTCTGATCAAACACCGAAGCCCGCTCAGAAACCTGATTTAATAAAGCTGTAAATTTACCAGTTCATGACACCCATTACGAATCATCACCCTTCAGGTGATGATTTTTTTGTTTTAAAACCAATACTCTTTTAGTTTTACAAATTCTACTTAGTATCATATTATACTTATCATTTTTCAAAAGAATTATATTTGGCATCAATAATGTATATTTGCAGAGAATTAGTATATTAGTAAACCATTAATGAATTACGAGTTATTAAAAAGTGTTATTGATCTTGTTCAGGAATTTGAAGAAGAAAATACAGCGCCATTAAAGTATCAAAATAATGTCAAAGGATTTCGGCAGTGGATTACGGATCGGGAAACCAATAAGCCGGAACCGCAGTGGGAAGGGAAAGAACTGGGCAGAAGTGCCGAAAGTGTTATTAACACCCTTATTGTCCACATGAACCGGTATGCGAAAAGTTATTCAAAATCTGTGATTCACGATTCGGAATTCTCCACACAGGAAGATTTCATTTATCTGATCAACCTGAAAGCCTTCGGAGCGATGTCGAAAATGGAACTTATTAAAAAAAATATCCACGAAAAACCTGCCGGAATGCAGATTATCAACCGGCTTATTTCAAACGGCTGGGTAACACAAACGACGTCGGAAAAAGACAAAAGGAGCAAAGTCATCAGCATGACTACCGCAGGTGAAAAAATACTGCAAGAACATATGGATAAAATCCGTCAGGCCACGCAAATTGTAACCGGAAACCTGAATGATACGGAAAAAATGGAACTGATCCGGCTGTTAACTGCGCTGAATGATTTCCATCTTCCGCTGTATCAAAAAAATATTCCGCCGGAATTACTTCTGGAAGAAGCGATGAAAACGTCCGAAAAGAAAGAAGAAAAAGAATGAAAATAGCTATTATTGGAGCCGGATTCTCCGGGATTTCCGCCGCTGCCTATCTCGCCAAAGCAGGACATGAAGTTCACGTTTTCGAAAAACACAACCAACCGGGCGGCAGGGCGCGACAGTTCACCACTAAAGAAGGTTTTGTATTCGATATGGGGCCCAGCTGGTATTGGATGCCGGATATTATCGAGAATTTTTTCCGTGATTTTGGGCGTACTACTTCCGATTACTTCGAGCTTATTACTCTGGATCCCCAGTTTGAAATGGTATTTTCAGACGGAATTACAGCCATTCCCGCAGATTATGAGGAAATGAAAAAGCTGTTTGAAGCAATGGAACCCGGTGCCGGTGAAAGGCTGGACGCTTTCATGAAAGCTGCTCAATTCAAATATGAAGAAGGGATGGGAAAATTCGTGACGCTTCCCTGCCACAGCTGGCTGGAATTTGCTACTCCACAGATTGCGCAAAATGCATTGAAGCTCGATCTTCTGACCAATTTCCGGTCATATGTAAAGAAATATTTCAAGCACCCCAAGCTGAGAGCACTAATGGAATTTCCAGTCATTTTTCTTGGTGCATCGCCGAAAAAAATACCCGCCTTATACAGCCTGATGAACTACGGAGGCTATGCGCTCGGCACTCATTATCCGCAAGGCGGTTTTTATCAACTGGTGAAAGCGATGGAACGCGTTGCTTCAGACGCAGGAGCTCAGTTTCATTATAACGCCTGTGCAGAGAAAATTAAAAGTGAAGAGAAGCGAGTGAAATCCATCACCGTCAATGGTGAGGAACTTGAATTTGATGCCGTCATCGGCTCTTCAGATTATCATCATACCGAAAGCCTGCTGGACGATCCAGATGCCAAAAACTATCCCGAATCGTACTGGGAAAAGAAAACATTTGCTCCGTCGTGTCTTATTTATTATCTCGGTTTCAATGAAAAAATTCCAAATTTAAAACACCATACGCTGTTTTTTGAGCATGATCTGGATGTTCATATTGATGCTATTTACAA
>JADMKO010000090.1:2063-3900 GCA_015478785.1 Chryseobacterium sp.
CTCTCTCAAACTGCGGTACTGAAACCCAAGCTCAGGAATAAAACATTGAGGAACCTGTTCTACACTGGTCAGCTCACCGTACCCGGTCCGGGCGTTCCTCCGGCGATTATTTCAGGGAAAATTGTGGCCACAGAAGTTAACAAATTACAAAAAAAACAATATGAAAAAACTATTTGACGAACTCTCGACCGACGTGAGCAAGAAGACGACGCGAAAGTACAGCACCAGTTTTTCGCTGGGAATTCTCGCCCTGAAACCGTCCATCCGGAATGCGATTTATGCCATTTATGGCTATGTACGGTTGGCCGATGAAATTGTAGACAGCTTTCACGGGTACGATAAAAAAGTTTTGCTGGAACGGTTAAAAAAAGAAACCGAAACCGCGTTACAAGAAGGCATATCTTTGAACCCCATTCTCCATTCGTTTCAGGACATTGTGAAAAAATATGACATTGATGAATCGCTGATTTGGCATTTTCTTCACAGTATGGAAATGGATCTGGAACCTTTGAAATACACTTCTAAAGAATACGAGCAATACATTTACGGTTCTGCAGAAGTAGTCGGGCTGATGTGTCTTCAGGTGTTCACAGAAGGACGGAAACATCAGTATGAAGAACTGAAACCGTATGCACAAAAACTGGGATCGGCTTTTCAGAAAGTTAATTTTCTTCGGGATCTGAAAGATGATTATCATGTATTGGGACGAACGTATTTCCCGAATATTGAACTCAGTATTTTCGACGGCCAGACGAAAGATGAAATTGAAAAAGAAATTGCAAGCGAGTTTAAAGAAGCGCTTTCAGGAATCCGAAGACTTCCCTCTTCTTCCCGATTCGGGGTTTATCTTGCATACAAATATTATCTGGAACTGTTCAGAAAAATAAAGAATAAGACGCCTGAAAAAATCATGGAAGAACGCATCAGAATTCCCAATTATCACAAACTTTCACTTACGCTGAAAAGCTATATCCGATACAAAACCACCATGTTATGATAAACTTTGCCATGATTTGGATTTGCTTTGCTTTATTGGGTTTTCAGTCATCGACATTGGAAACAGATCTGCCGCAACTGCGTAAAAATTATACGAAGGTTGTGTCCGACAAAAACCTTTGTGACAGGCTCATTCAGACTCTGGAAAAACAACATAACAGTGCGACACAGGTGGCATATCTGGGAGCTTTGCAAACCATCTGGGCGAAGCACACCCCCAATCCTATTTCTAAACTCTCCACTTTCAGGCGTGGAAAAAACAATCTGGAAAAGGCTGTAAAAACTGAACCCAACAACATCGAAATCCGGTTTCTGAGGCATTCGGTACAGAAAAATATTCCTAAATTTCTGGGTTATTCGGAGCATATCGGAGAGGACAGACTCTTCCTTCAAAAAAACAAACACCGGGTATCGGATCCCGATCTGAAAAATCTTATAGAAGAAACTTTACTTTTAAAAAATAAATAAATGCTGTTCAATATTCTCACCGTTATCACCGTATTTATTCTGATGGAAGGCGCTACCTGGCTGATTCACAAATACGTCATGCACGGTTTTTTGTGGATGCTGCACCGGGACCATCATGACCACAGCAGCGAAGGAGCCTTCGAGCGGAACGATTTATTTTTCGCCATCTTCGCCCTTCCCACGATAGCGCTGATGTATTTCGGATCGCTCAGCGGATTTAATATGCTTTTCTACATTGGTCTCGGAATTATGCTGTACGGAATGGCATATTTCTTCGTTCATGACATCTTTATTCACCAGCGTTTCAAAGCCTTGACCCACACCAAAAACCCCTATTTTCTGGCGTTGAGAAGGGCGCACAAACAACACCACA
>JADMKO010000091.1:0-16447 GCA_015478785.1 Chryseobacterium sp.
ATCTCTGAAAGATAAAAGCATTACCGATTTTTTCACACCCATTATTTTTGGATCCGGAAAACTTTTCACTTACCAAAAAAACATTTTCAAACTTCAGCAGAATTTCCATTATATTGACGAAATCTCTCAGGCTCAGAACGGGAAAATAAACATGGTGAATCTGTGGAAAGATAATGTAAAAGTAGATCTGGGAACGCCTACAGAAGAATCCACAAAAATGGCCATTGATTCGCTGGAGGCCGCTTCACAAGCCCTGATGAATGGTGACATCGACGTTCTGGTAACAGCACCTATCAATAAAGATGAAATGCTGAAACACGGATTTAAACATGCAGGACACACCGGTTATCTGGAAGAAAAATTTGAGAAAAAGGGACTAATGTTTTTAGTAACCGACGAACTGAAAGTTGCCGTTTCCACACATCATATTCCGGTATCGCAAATCCCCGAAAATATTTCAAAGGAGAAATTAAAAAAACAAATTAAACTTTTGAATCAATGTCTTATTGAGGATTTTTGTATTCAGAAACCCAAAATTGCTGTTTTAGGCCTTAATCCGCATGCGGGTGATGGCGGCCAGATTGGGAACGAAGAAATAGAAGTCATACAACCCGTCATTCGCGAAATTTTCGAAAACGGAATTATGGCATTCGGGCCTTTTCCTGCCGACAGTTTTTTTCAGCCGGAAAAATATAAAAATTATGATGCCGTTTTGGCCATGTATCACGATCAGGGCTTGGCTCCTTTTAAAACATTAGCGTATGCAGACGGTGTCAATTTCACCGCGGGACTGCCGGTAGTACGGACTTCACCGGATCACGGTGTCGCTTATGATATTGCCGGGCAAAATGTTGCTGATGAACGCAGCATTATGGAAGCCATTTTCACCGGAATTAAAATTTTTAAAAACCGTCAGGAATATAACGAACTGATGCAGGACAAGCTGCGGCCAAAAAAAGCTTATGCAGACAGCGGTGTTGATGAAGATCTGCCGGACGATTCAGAAGGGTAGAAGTTTTTGCGTAAATTCTCTTCATTAAAGCCTGCTTCAGCATCGCAGGAAAATTTATTTGCTAATTCAAAAAAAATGCATATTTTTGCACACTCATTTTATGGACAAGCTTAGAAATTATGATGTAGCTTTTTCCGGTCTGAAAGACGGAAAACATCAGTTCCGATTTGAGATAGATAATGCGTTCTTTCAACTTTTTGAAACAGAGCAGGAATTTACCAATCCGAGAATAGAGGCCAAGGTTTTGATGGAAAAGCATTCTACTTTTCTGGAATTTTGGATTAATACGAGCGGTACGGTAGAGCTGGTTTGTGACATCAGTACTGAATCTTTCGATGCAGCAATTGCATCCGAAGTGAATGTTTTGGTAAAATTCGGTGAGGAATATGATGACAGCAATGAAGAAGTTATTGTAATTCCGGCAAACGATTATGTGTTCAATGTGGCACAGCTGATTTATGAGAATATCATACTCTCTGTTCCGATGAAGAAAATTTCTCCGAATCTTGACGAAAAAGATCTGGAAATTCTGGAGAAATATCAACCTAAAGTTGAAGAAGAACCGCAAAAAGAGAGCGATCCGCGTTGGGACGCTTTAAGAAAATTAAAAGACAATAATTAAAATAAATAGTTTAATATGATGAGATGATGAGTCTCATCGCTCATCAAAAAAATTATTACAATGGCACATCCAAAGAGAAGACAATCGTCTACAAGAAGAGATAAGAGAAGAACTCACTACAAAGCTGAGGTTCCTCAATTGGCAAAAGACGCCGCCAGCGGTGAGTTGCACCTTTACCACAGAGCACACTGGCACGAAGGAAAACTCTACTACAGAGGAAAAATAGTAATGGAAAAAGAAATTGAAACTACTGAAGAGAACTAAGAGAACATCTTAGAAAAGCTCGATTTAATATAAAAACCACTCGATTTTCAGTAATTTCGGGTGGTTTTTTGTTGTTTTTTACGTTTTTTTGGTATCTTTGATGCCTTAATAAAAAATCAAATTATGGACATCAGAGAAATACAAAATCTTATTAAATTCGTTTCCAAATCTGAAGTTTCAGAAGTGAAATATAAGACCAAAGATTTTGAAATCACCATTAAAACACCATTGGGAGGAAACGAAAATGTAAGTTATATCGCACAGCCCCAAATGTACCCAGCTGCAACTCCGGCTCCGGCTCCTGCGGCAGCACCGGCAACACCTGCTGAACAGCCTGCAAAAGAAAAAGCAGACGATGACAGCAAATATCTTACTATCAAATCCCCTATGATCGGTACTTTCTACAGAAAGCCTTCTCCGGATAAAGACGTTTTCGTGAATGTTGGAGATGAAGTGTCTAACGGAAAAGTGGTCTGTGTTATCGAAGCGATGAAGCTTTTCAACCAAATTGAATCTGAAGTTTCAGGAAAAATCGTGAAGATTTTGGTAGACGATGCTACTCCTGTAGAGTACGATCAGCCTTTATTTCTGGTAGATCCGTCTTAAGAATTTTAAATGTAAGATGATAAATTTTAGATGGAAAATTTTTCCGCTGAAATAATTTAAAATTCATACTTGCTCGGCAAGGAAATTTAAAATTCAAAATTTTTAAAGATGTTCAAAAAAATATTAATCGCCAACCGTGGCGAAATTGCAATGCGTATCCTGCGCACCTGCAAAGAAATGGGAATAAAGACGGTTGCAGTATATTCCACTGCGGATAAGGACAGCCTCCATGTGCGGTTTGCAGATGAAGCCGTTTGCATTGGCCCGGCCATGAGCAAGGATTCCTACCTGAAAATCCCTAATATTATTTCAGCAGCTGAAATTACCAATGCTGATGCAATACATCCTGGTTACGGATTTCTTTCAGAAAATTCCAATTTTTCCAGAATTTGTCAGAAGAATGGAATTAAATTTATTGGCGCCACACCAGAGCAGATCGACAGAATGGGCGATAAAGCAAATGCTAAAGCCACGATGAAAGAAGCGGGTGTTCCCTGCGTTCCCGGATCTGAGGGTTTGATCGGTTCTTACGAAGATGCGGCAAAGACTGCTGAAGAAATCGGTTATCCTGTAATGATAAAAGCAACAGCTGGCGGTGGAGGAAAAGGAATGCGCCGGGTTTGGAATGCGGCAGAACTTAAAGAACATTGGGAATCTGCGATTCAGGAAGCTGTAGCCGCATTCGGAAACGGCGGAATGTACATGGAAAAGCTGATTGAAGAACCAAGACATATTGAAATTCAGATTGCCGGAGATCAGTATGGAAAAGCATGTCACCTTTCGGAAAGAGACTGTTCCGTACAAAGAAGAAATCAAAAGCTGACGGAAGAAACGCCATCACCGTTTATGACGGATGAACTTCGTAAAAAAATGGGAGATGCTGCCGTGAAAGCTGCCGAATACATTGGCTATGAAGGGGTTGGAACGATAGAATTTTTAGTGGATAAACACAGAAACTTCTATTTTATGGAAATGAACACCAGAATTCAGGTGGAACATCCGATTACTGAACAGGTAATTGATTACGACCTGATTCGTGAGCAAATTATGCTTGCAGCCGGAACGCCGATTTCAGGGATAAATCATTACCCGAAACTTCATTCTATAGAATGCCGGATTAATGCTGAAGATCCATTCAATGATTTCAGGCCTAGTCCCGGAAAGATCACCAGTTTGAATATTCCGGGTGGACATGGAATCCGTGTTGATACTCACGTTTACTCAGGATATACCATTCCGTCCAATTATGATTCCATGATTGCAAAGCTGATTACTACGGCACAAACGCGGGATGAAGCGATTGCAAAAATGAGACGCGCTTTGGAGGAATTCTATATTGAAGGTGTGAAAACCACCATTCCTTTCCACAGACAATTGATGGAAAACGAAGATTATCTGGCAGGAAATTACACTACAAAATTCATGGAGGATTTTGTTATGGATAAGAGTTTCGAGAATTAATACCCGTTTCAACAGATAAAAAGATCCGTTTCAGTTTAAAATGAGACGGATTTTTATTACGATACTAGTCATAAAACTCTTCCCCATCTTCGCTGAGCCAACCTTTTTTATTACTCTCTTCATCGGTAAAACGCATAAACCTGTTTTGCAAATCACCCAATTCACTGTATTTTAGATTCAAAGTATTCACAAACCTGCTCAAGGGTGAGTAGAATGCATATTTCCCGTCTTTTATGAGTTTATAGTAATGATTAGTTCCAAAGTTATTGTTGATATTTAAATCTTCATATCGTATATTGTACTGAATATAATCTCCTTCCAAAACCAATAGAGGGTGATCAGTATTTTTAACCTCTATCTTGTCCATCGCCTCAGGTTCAAAATAGGGCTTGCTTATGAAAACGTAATCCGGATTGGTTACTCTTTGAAAAAGCACAGGATACAAATACTCCTTCTCCTGATGAACACGTTTGAGCAGCATAATCCATTGGTCATTCACAAAGCCATAGGACGTGAAAGCATCTTCTTCTCGAAAAAATTTCAATGAATTAACGCCGGAACTCATTGGAATTTCCTGTGTTTTTTCAATTGTGAAATTGTTATACACATCATCCAGATCCGTAAAACGATAATTTTGGAAATACGTTCTTTCTTTAATAATGATATTGTTATTATTTAGTAGAAGGTTGATGGATTGAGAAGTATAAGCCCCCATTCTGGTACCACAAATACTCATTTCGCCATACTGAAACTCAAACTTGGAATTTCGGATTGTTTTATAAATGTCTTCAATAATCTTTAGTTCCTTCCCGTCCAGAACCACATATTTCAGGGCTGCGCCTTTTTTACGCTGGATTTTATCTGTCACTATATTGAGATCAACCATTGCAAGTGGTAAAATCTTGCGGTAGCCTTTTTTCGACAACTGTTTTCCGAAAAGATCATAAAAATACCATTGATTATTCTTTTTAGCCAAAATTGCATCCGCACAGATCATAACAGTTTCATAACCTGGTAGAAGTATGGTTTTGCCCGTATTATCGGATACGCCATATAAACTATCTTTCACGGTCACTTTAAGCACCGACGCCATGGCTACATTTCCAGCCGGTGACGGAGCCTCCTGTATGTTTGCTTCAGGAAAAAGGTGATGCAGGATTTTATCATTCTCTAAAAGATAAATTGCCCACTGATAAATTAAAAAGTGCACGCCGTTAATTTCTTTCAGCTCATACTTGCTATAATTGACATTATCCGCTGCCAGTCCGTCCCGTGGATAAGTGATTCTGGAATAACGTGAGATAACCGGTGTATCGGTTATCATCAGGTTTCCATAAAACATGACAGGATATTTCTCACCCCTTCGTTCTACCATAAAAGTTTTGTGCATCATTTCTGCTCTGAACTTTTCAGGGGTATCCGTTTTAAGTTGCGAAACAATTTTCCCGTTTTTTAAGAATCTTTTCCAGACTTCCTCATCAATATTCTTCTCCATCCCTTACGATATCTCTTCTTTTCCGTTCGCGTAAGAGTATCGGGTGTAGATGATAGAACTGTCTGAATTTATTTTATAAAACTCGGCAACCTTGCTTCCGGAACTGGACGGATTGTAATATAGTGTTTCCTGACCGTGATATGGATGCCACATTATTAAGAATAACAAAATATATAGAGGAGTATAAGGTTTTAAATCTTTCATATTCAACGTAAATGGAAGTGCAAACTTACTCATTTCCGTTTAACTTAATAAAAGCACCTGATCGTATTTTGATCAAAAATATCTTGAGAGATTAAAGTTAAATTAAATCTACAGGAATTTAACGTAAGTTCATCATAATCAGAAATAAAATAAGCTGGGAATCCATATTTTTCATACATTTATCAAAATATAAATCATGAAAAAGGTGAGCTTTATCTTTTTTTGTTTTTGTCTTTGGAGCTCCGTGATCGCACAGGAAGATGTTCTTTTAAAAATTTTGAATACTGAGCTCAAAAAAGAAATTAAAAACCAGCTGCGGTCTCCTTATTTCGAAGGCGATACCATCACCGTTTTACAGCCGTTTACCATTGACAGTAATAAAAACCTCTCTATTCTTGTGAAAAAAAATATGCCGTATCAGGAAGGCACATGGATTGTAAAACAGGAAGTCCCCTTGAATGCTGTTAAGAAAATCGGAAAAGACATCAATATCATTTTGGAAACCGGGGACAATCACGTGATTACCACTTCTTATAAACAGGAAGACGGCAGTGAAACCGCGGAAAAAGTAATGGGCAATCTGTTTTTCCTGTTTCTCTCCAATGAAAAGGAAAATGAGGAGCTGGGCATTGCCATTCAAAAAGCTTTTTTAGGAGCCGCAATTTCTGTAATCAAAGAATACTGGTATGACTGATGATGTTGAAGACTAATATAAAAAGATGAAACTCCCGGGCGCAGACAAACATTTTTGGAGCAATTTTGGGCATATCACGCTATCCAGTCAAGTTCTGAGGATATTCATCATCTACATCATTTGAAGAAATTAAAGGAATTGCATGTATCTGCATCCAGGGTCAGCGATGAAGATTCTTATCCGGAAGTTGGTAAAGAACTTATTCAAAGTCGACTACAAAACTCAAAGTGTTGTTTCCGGACTGCAAAATTTATGTAGATTCCGTTCTTTACTGATGATTCTCAGATGGCAGACTCGCCGCACTTGAAAATAAATCATTAATTTTGCTTCTTTAAATACAAGAAGAAACATGCAAACTCCTACGAATACTTCATCCACTTTCATAGAACTCGAAGAAAAATATGGCGCCCACAATTATCATCCGCTTCCGGTTGTTTTGGATCGCGGCGAGAGTGTTTATGTCTGGGATGTAGAAGGAAAAAAATATTACGATTTTCTTTCAGCATATTCTGCTGTTAATCAGGGTCACTCACATCCAAAGATTGTAAATGCACTGGTAGATCAGGCACAGAAACTTGCGTTAACTTCCAGAGCTTTTTACAGTTCAAAATTGGGGGAATACGAGAAAAAAATTACGGAACTTTTCGGTTTTGATAAAGTATTGCCTATGAATTCCGGTGCGGAAGCCGTAGAAACCGCTTTGAAAATTGCCAGAAAATGGAGCTATGAAGTGAAAGGAATTCATGAAAATGCTGCGAAGATTATTGTCTGTGAGAATAATTTCCACGGGCGAACGACTACTATTGTTTCTTTTTCCAGCGATTCAGATGCTCACGACAATTATGGGCCGTACACGCCGGGATTTGTGAAAATTCCCTATAATGATTTGGAATCCCTTCGTTCTGTTCTGGAAAAGGATTCAGAAAATATTGCTGCTTTTTTGGTGGAACCTATTCAAGGAGAAGCCGGTGTTTATGTTCCGGATGAAGGTTTTCTGAAAGGTGCATCCGAACTCTGTAAAAAACACAATGTTCTGTTTATTGCTGATGAAGTTCAAACCGGAATTGCAAGAACAGGGAAATTAATTGCCTGCCATCATGAAAATGTGCAGCCGGATATTTTGATTTTAGGAAAGGCACTTTCTGGAGGAATGTATCCTGTTTCTGCCGTATTGGCGGACGATCACATTATGAATGTAATTCAGCCTGGACAGCACGGTTCTACTTTTGGAGGAAATCCGTTAGCTTGCGCAGTAGCAATGGCCGCTCTGGATGTAGTAGAAGATGAAAAACTTTCCGAAAGAGCAGAAAATCTGGGCGAAATTTTCCGTTCAGAGATGAAAAAGTTGATAGAAAAAACGGATCTCATAACTCAGGTACGTGGAAAAGGGCTTCTGAACGCCATCCTCATCAATGACACACCAGAAAGTTCTACCGCATGGAATATCTGCCTGAAACTTCGGGACAACGGCCTTCTGGCCAAGCCAACACACGGCAACATCATTCGCCTGGCTCCGCCATTGGTCATCACCGAAGAACAACTGCTGGATTGCGTTCGGATTATTGAGAAAACGGTGTTGGAATATAAGAAATAGCATATGCCGGAGAAAATCAGCGGATTAATCATTACTTTTAATGAAGAAAAAAATATTCAGGAAGTCCTGAAATGTTTTGACTTTTGTGATGAAATAATCGTCGTTGATTCATTTAGTACTGATCAAACTGTACAAATTGCCCGGCAAAATCCTAAGGTTAAGATTGATCAACACAAATTTGTTGATTATACCAAACAACGTAACAGAGCGCTTTCTCTTGCTGAAAATGACTGGGTTTTTTTTCTTGACGGTGATGAAAGAACCACGCCGGAACTTCAAAAGGAAATCATCGAAACAATAAACGTGAAGGATGCAAAAGATGCTTATTATATTCGCAGAATCTTTTTTGTTGGGAAGAAAAAAATAAAATTCTCAGGAACCCAAAATGATAAAAACTTCCGTTTGTTCCGAAAATCTAAAGCCAAATACGCAGAAAATAAAAAGGTACATGAAACCTTAGAGGTCAATGGAACCACCGGAATATTAAAAAATAAACTCCTTCATTATTCTTTTGAAAATTTTGAAAACTTTAAGAAGAAAATGCTTTATTATGGTTTTTTGAAAGGGAAAGAACTTGCAGAAAAAGGAAAAGATTATTCAGTCGTCACTCATTGGAGCAAAGTGTTTTTTATATTTATCAAAATGTATTTTCTGAAGTTAGGATTTCTGGATGGTATAAATGGTCTAAAAATCAGTTACTTGCAGAGTCTTTATGTCCATGAAACCTATCAAACTTTAAAGCAGAAGAAATGAATATATGTCTGATAAGTTTTGATTTCTGGCATTATGATGAGCATATTGTACGCAAGCTGAATGAACTCGATATTGAGGCTCACCATATCAATATTGGAGCTTTTTCCCATAAACATTTGGGCAGCAAAATTTCGAATGCTTTCAGTAAAATATTCTTTGGAAAAAACCTTAAACATCAGAAACGGCAAAGGTTTGTAATAGAATCCCTTGAAAAAATCGGTTTTCAGGATCAAATTCTGGTGTTAAATCCGGACACTTTAGATTCAGAGACTTTGCAATTCATCAAAGAACAAACCCATCGCTGCATCACTTATTTATATGATAGTTTGGAGCGCTATCCGGTGCAGGACAAACTGCATTTTTTTGATAAGATCTTTTCTTTTGATGACAAAGATGTACGGGAATTTGGCTTCGAAAAGCTTACCAACTATAATTATCTTGAATACCTTCCGGCTGAAGTTCAGAATCCTCACTTGGATTTGTACTATATTACTTCTTACGATAAAAACAGAAACAGCATTTTGCAGAAATTGGCTCCTGTATTGCAGAAAAAAGGAATTTCCTATCGTTTTTTAATCGTGGGAAAACGAGTTTGGAAAGAGCAGATTAAATTCGCCAGAGAATCACTGAAAAATTATGCAGTTCTGAAACGCAAAACTATTCCCGCTGCGGAAACCATCCGTGTTTATAGAAATACCAAAGCAATACTTGAGTTGATGCGGGCTGGACAAACAGGTTTAAGTTTTCGTTTTTTTGAAGCGATGGCTTTAGAGAAAAAAATTATTACGAATAATCGTGAAATAATAAATTATGATTTTTATACTCCTGAAAACATTTTGATTCTGGAGAACGATTTCAGCAATTTAAATAACGATTTTTTTGAGAAACCCTACCGCAAGTTATCCCAGAATATTTACGATTATTATACGTTAGACAAATGGGTAGATCGCGTTTTTGATTTGAAATGAAGCAACTTCAGCATATATTAATCTTCACCAAAGAACTTCACCATCCGTTAATTTCAAAAAGTGGGGGAACGGGAATATTTTATAAAAACCTTGCAAGAGAATTAGCGGAACGCGGAATTAAGGTTACCGTTTTTGGCAGCAATAAGAAATCAGTTGATTTTACAGAAGACGGTATTCGATACAAATTTGTTCAGGATTACTTTAGAAAAAACAAACTGACGGAGTTGATAAGATCGCTTTCTGGAAAGTTCAAAAACTTATTGCCTCTTCATTACAGCCTCTATGAAAAAGAAAAAAAGTATTTGACTCAAGAACTTCAATTTTTTATTAGAAAAGAAAATTTATCTCCGGACATTATCGAGACGCATGATTGGGAAGGTATGTCTCTTTTTCTTGAAGAATTAAAAATACCCTATGTAGTCCGCTATCATGGTTCATGGAATGTATTAGCCAAATACTTTGGATATGAAAGAAGTCTCGGCAAGATGCACTGCGAGAAACAAGCCTTGCCAAAATCAACATATAATATCGTGATCTCCGAATATTCTAAGATTGTAAACAGCGAACTTTATCATGTTAAAAATCCAAAATTGATTTATAATGGTATTGATACAGCGTTTTTTTCTCCGTCAGATTCTTTACAAAAAATCCCTTTTTCCATTTTTATTTTAGGTGATATATCGGAACAGAAAGGTGCTTATACTGCTGCATTAGCGTTCCGGGAAGTTTATAAAAAATTCCCTAAAAGTACTCTTCATTTTATAGGGCACACCGGAAATCATAAGGAAAAACTGTTACAACTTACAGGTAAAGATGCATCGAATCATATTGTATTTCTTGGGAGAAAGCCGGCCAAGGAGTTTATAGGACTTTTGGAGCAGGCCGAAATTATGTTTTTCCCTTCAAAAGGTGAAAACTTTAGTTTATCTTTGTTAGAAGCAATGGCTTTAGGAAAAGCAATCATTGTTTCTGCTATTCCGTCCTTTGAAGAAATTGTTAATGATGGCGAGAATGGAATGATTGCCAAGGATGCTGCGGAATTTGCGGAAAAAGCACAACTTTTATTTACGCAACCTCAATTGAGAAAAGATATTGGAATAAAAGCTGCGGAAACAGTACGGGAAAATTACAATATTGAAAAAATGGTAAACGAGACTATCACCTTTTATCAAAAAATAGTATGCAGGAACTGAACAAACCTTTTATAATCGAATTTCCAAAAATAGGAAGCCCAACACTTGGATATATTTCAATCGCTGAAAGAGGTGATCTTCCTTTTGTTCCTAAAAGAATTTACTGGACTTATTTTACACCGGAAGAAGTGGAAAGAGGTGGACATTCGCACTATGATTTGCATCAGATATTGGTAGCAGTAGCCGGTAAAGTAACAGTTACCACCGAAATGTTGGATGGTGAAAAACAGACATTTGTTCTTGAAAAGCCAAATGTAGGCCTGTTTATCCCTAAAATGTGTTGGCGTACAATGCAGTATTCGCATAATGCAGTACAAATGTGTATTGCCAGCAATGAGTATGATGAGAAAGATTATATTCGCAGTTACGATGAGTTTGTTGCAAAAGGAAATATATGACGATTGATGAGTTACAGAAATATTTGGAATCTCAGCGTAGGAAATATTTCCTGAAATCATTTCTCCGGAAAGCTAAAAGGTTAATATGCAGTTTCACTCCGTTGGATCAGATTCCCGCAGTTCATCTTCAATATAAAAAAGCACTGCGCACAAGTACGGAGTCGCAAACTTTCCCACCCAAAACTTTTAGTCAACAGCCCTCTCCTGTGAAAACAACACTTAAAGAAGTAGTGTTATATGGATTGAAAGAGGTGTGGATAGTTCCGGATTCTACCATTTTTTTAAGTTCGGATCTTAAAAATATTTATTACGAAAAAATAATAGATTTTTCAGACAATTACACTTTACTATATAACTCTAATACACTTTGTTTCCACTCTCAACAGTTGGCTAAAGTGATCAATCTGCCAAAAAAGAAAATTGCAGGAGATGGTGTTTTTTTCGGCGGAACGTTCAGTTTTAATTACTTTCACTTTTTGATCGAATTCTTACCGAAATTTCAATTTATTAAAGAGATTCCCGATCATGAGAAGATGACGTTTATCTTCGATGAATCTGCTCAAAATAACGAAAACCTAAAAACACTTCTGTCCTTCTTCACACAAGACCAAGAGACAGTTTTTCTCTCTTCCAAAAACTATTATGGATTTGATACTCTGTGGCATCTCACTTTACCTAACAGTACAGTACCCAATATTGGAGAAGGAGAAAAATATCGAAGCCAGTTCACTGCGTTCTCAAAAGATTCTGTAAAGTTTGTCCGTGAAATTTGTTTAAAATCTTTGGATTCTTCACAAGTAAGAACTGAAAGAAAATCAAAAATTTTCTTTGCACGAAAATCAGAATTTCGCAAGTATAATGAGAAGGATCTTATAGCTGTTGCTGAAGAGTTTGGTTTTGAACCGGTATATCTGGAAGATTACAATATTCATGAACAGATATTTCTCATACAAAACGCAGATTATATTGCAGGACCCAGTGGAGCAGCTTGGACAAATATTATTTTTTCGAATCCTAAATCCACTAAAGGACTAATGTGGCTGGGAAATGTGTGGTCAGATTTTTCAGTGTTTTCCACTCTTGCAGAATTTGTAGATTTTGATTTATATCATCTGAGATTTGACTCTCCTGAATCCAAATTTCACTCCGACTATTATATTTCACCTGATTTGTTCCGGGAACATCTACAAAAATTATTAGCGTTATGAAAATCCATCCTACATCAGATGTTCAAAGTAAAAATATAGGCCAGGGAACGGTAATATGGCAGTTTTGTGTAGTTCTGAAAAAAGCGGTAATAGGGTCTAACTGTAATATCAATTTCAATGTGCTTATTGAAAATGACGTTGTAATCGGGAACAATGTGACGATAAAACCCGGTGTTCAGATTTGGGATGGTATTACACTTGAGGATCATGTTTTTGTCGGGCCCAATGTGACATTCACCAATGACAATCAACCAAAGTCTAAAAATAAAGACTTTATTCTGGAAAGAACTTTGGTAAGAAAAGGCGCTTCTATTGGCGCAAATGCTACAATTCTCCCGGGAATTACCATTGGCGAGAATGCAATGATTGGAGCTGGTAGTGTAGTTACCAGAGATGTTCCGGATAATGAAACATGGATTGGAAATCCAGCTAAAAAGAAAGTTAAAATACAGTAAACGATGGAAATTAAATTTCTTGATCTAAAAAAAATAAATCTTCTTCATCAACAGGAAATCGAAGAAAGAATCCTTGAAGTATACCGAAGTGGTTGGTATTTACTGGGAAAGCAGGTAGAGGTATTTGAAAAAAATCTCGCAGGCTATATTGGGGCAAAACACGCCATCGGTGTCGCCAATGGTCTTGATGCACTGCGTCTTATATTTAAATCTTATGTTGAATTGGGAGTTATGCAGGAAGGCGACGAAATTCTGGTCCCTGCTAACACATATATTGCTTCGGTTCTTGCAATTACGGATAACAATCTTGTTCCCATTTTTGTGGAACCGGATATTTTAACATACAATGTAAATCCTGATGAAATAGAAAAACATCTCACTCATCGCACAAAAGGTTTAATGACTGTTCACCTGTATGGGCGGGTTTCATACAATGAGGAACTGAAAAATCTTGTTGAAAAATTCAATTTGAAATTGATCGAAGATAATGCACAAGCTATTGGAGCCAGTTTTCAGAATATCAAAACCGGAAATTTAGGAGATGCCTCAGCATTCAGCTTTTATCCGGGAAAAAATCTGGGTGCATTAGGCGATGGTGGCGCTGTTACTACAAATGATGACGATCTTGCTGGCTGTCTCAGAGCCGTGGCGAATTATGGTTCAAACGAAAAATACGTTAATAAGTATAAAGGTTTGAACTCACGGCTGGATGAAATTCAGGCGGCTGTTTTGGATGTTAAATTGAAATATATTGATGATGAAAATACAAGAAGAAAGCAAATAGCATATCGATTTTGTACAGAAATTTTAAATAAAAAGCTCATTCTCCCCGAAATCCCTGAAAATACTGACGAGCATGTATGGCATTTATTTGTTATCCGTACGAAAGAAAGACTTCTGCTTCAGAAATACCTGCTCGATAACCAAATTCAGACACTGATTCACTATCCCATTCCGCCACACCAACAAAAGTGCTATCAGGAATTTTCGCATCTCTCGCTTCCCGTAACTGAAAAGATACACCGTGAAGTATTAAGCCTTCCAATAAGTCCCGTAATGAGCGACGGTGAAATCGAAAAAATTATAACTGTTGTAAATCAGTATTAAATATGCAGGATAATAATCCACTGGTCAGCATCTTGATAATTACGATGAACCATGAACAGTTCATCGAACAAGCCTGTCAATCGGCCATTTCACAAAGTTATTCCAATAAAGAAATTATTTTTTTAGATAACATATCAAAAGACAATACAGCAGAAATTGCTAAAAAAATACTGGATCAATCAAATATTCCGTATCAGTTTATTCGGAATACAGAGTCTTATGGCGTAGCGAAAAACCTGAACTTAATGGTCGCTCGCGCATCTGGTGAATTTGTAGCTATCTTATCAGGAGATGATTGGTGGTTTGAAAATCTTATCGAAGAAAAAGTAAATTTCATTAGAAAAGAAAATGTCGATTTGGTTTTTTCAGATGGCTATAAATTTATTCAGGAAACCGGAGAAGTGATTCCAGCATATGCTGGTAATAAAAAAAAGATAGTTATCAAAAATTTGGACAACTTTTTTGAATGTAATATAATTGATAATCAGACGGTTAATGTTGGTACATTTATTAGAAAGAAATTATTGACAGACTATCCTTTTGATGAAGAAATTCAAACCGAAGATTGGGACATGAATTTGAGAATGAGCAAATTAGGTTACGATATTGGATTTATTGATATGAAACTTTTCTATTATCGAATTATTTCTACAAGTCTTTCCAGAAAATGGGATATAATGTTGGATTCTTATTATAAAGTAACAGCGAAGTATCTCGATTTCATCAATTTGAAACCAAATCTTAAGAAAAAACATGAACTGAAAGTCCTTTTTTTTAAATATCAGATCTTGTTGAGTAATACTAAATCAGAAAAGGAAAGACAGACTGTTAGCCGCAACTGGAAAAAAGAGAAATATAAGCTGAAATATAAACAGCCGTTACTTTTTTTCAAACTGTTTTTTCTGAAATAAACCGGGCAAAATATTTTTCCAGAACTTTCAAACTACACAAATCTTCGATATCCTGATGATAAAACTGTGTACAAAATGCATTGGCATTTCGGATTATTTTTAGACATTCATCAACATTAGAAATATAATAATTCAGCTGATCTTCTAAATCAGAATAATCATCTTTTATTTCTATATAATGTTTTCCGCCTTCCAGTTTGCCTTCCATGAACCACGTTTCTAAAGTGGGTTTTGGCATTACTGCGATAGAATTGGAGGACATCACCCACTTTAAATTACTTGCGACATCATTCCCCTGAAGGCAGAGGATGAATTTATATTCCAAATGCCCTGCAAATGATATTTTAGGTTTCAGCCACTCGTCAGGTTTAGCACCTGTCTTATTTACCTGTCCTAAATTACATAGCGGATGACGGAAAAATTTTTCATAAAAACGATACCGGTGTTCCTGATAAATAGCGCCACGGCCAATAAGCATGTTTTTCTTTTCATGAAACGGCCTATTATCTTTTACCCAAATAAAATGTCTTGCTTTGTCCAGATTCAGCAGTACACTGTTTTTGTTATGATCACCAACCGGGCGACTTTTCACTATACTTGGAATTTCAGGCACGTGCACTACATCACCAAAAGTAAAGTTCAGGCCAAAGTTTTCATCAAAAAATCTTGCATATTCGTAGGTATCATGGTAATAAGTAGTCGGGCTTTTGGGTTTCTTTAAGTCTTTTATTTTATGAGAGGTACTGAACGGAAAATCAGATTTGTCCAGTTGATTATAATATTTTACTCTTTCCTCAACTTCTCTCAGCTGGTGGTTGGCAAGTTTTGTCTCTAATGTTCTTATTTGTTCCTGATATTCTTTTACAGAAACACAATACATTAGATAAGAATGAATATAATATAGAAATTTATTTTTTTTCAGAACTTTTACCATAATCGAAAACCCTTAATCGGTATGAGTCCGGTTGTAATCGTCCTCTAGTCTGATAATATCATCTTCGCCGAAATAAGTACCGGTTTGTACTTCTATAATAACCAGAAGACTCTCGGTACGGTTTTCAACCCGATGTTTGGCACCCAATGAGATGGAAATACTTTCACTATAATTTAAAATTATTTCTTCTCCATCAAGAGTAATGACAGCTTCTCCTTCTACTACAGTCCAGAATTCTTGTCTATGTTGATGATATTGATAGGAGAGACGATGTCCCGGATGGACTTCAATTCTTTTAAGCTTATAATTAGGTTCATCTGCAAGCACGTAGTATTTTCCCCAAGGTCTTTCACCTGTTTCAAGCATGTTGTAATATTTGATACAAAATTAAATAAAATATAACTACTTCTGTTAAGAATCAATTTTTCGTTAAATTTGTCGCTTAATTTTTTTTAAATGAACAGAGTAAGAGTGCGTTTTGCACCAAGTCCTACCGGACCGTTGCACTTGGGAGGCATGAGAACAGCTTTGTATGATTATCTTTTTGCCAAAAATCAGGGTGGCGATT
>JADMKO010000091.1:16457-22923 GCA_015478785.1 Chryseobacterium sp.
GTGGCGATTTTATCCTGAGAATTGAAGATACAGATACCGCAAGATATGTGGAAGGAGCCGAAGAATACATTATGGAAGCCTTGGAATGGGCAGGAATTATCCCGGACGAAAGCCCGAAACACGGTGGCAATTATGGCCCTTACAGACAAAGTGAACGCCGGGAAATTTATGATCAATATACAGCAGAAATCCTTAAAACAGATTTTGCCTATATCGCCTTTGATACGCCTGAAGAATTGGATCAGATCCGTGCAGAATTTGAATCGCGAGGTGAGGTTTTTTCTTATAATTATATCACGAGAAATACACTGAGAAACAGCTTGTCTCTTTCTGAAGAGGAGGTGCAAAAGCTTATTGATCAGCAAACGCCTTACGTAGTCAGGTTTAAAATGCCCGTAGACAGAACTTTGAATTTAGAAGATATTATTCGCGGAAAATTCTCCGTGAATACCAATACGTTGGATGATAAAGTTTTGGTAAAAAACGACGGAATGCCGACCTATCATTTTGCTAATATTATTGATGATTACGAAATGAAAATTAGCCACGTTATTCGCGGCGAAGAGTGGCTTCCTTCCCTGGGATTACACGTCCTGTTGTATGAAGCGATGGGATGGAAGGCTCCCGAGTTTGCTCATTTATCACTTATTTTAAAACCTGAAGGAAAAGGAAAACTCAGCAAAAGAGACGGTGCTAAATTCGGTTTTCCGGTTTTCCCGCTGGATTTTTATGATGAGGCTGCCAGTGAAACTTATCCGGGATATCGCGAACAAGGCTATCTTCCTGAAGCTTTTGTAAATTTTCTGGCACTTCTAGGCTGGTCTCCGGCAGATGATAAAGAAATTTTGAGTCTCCAGGAAATGACTCAGGAATTCGATTTACACAAACTTCACAAGGCGGGAGCGCGTTTTAGCAAAGAAAAAGCCGAATGGTTTAATCATCAGTATCTTCAGAAAAAAACAGATGAAGAAGTTTTGGAAATGTTGATGAGTATTGACCAGATTAAAGTTTGTGCTCTTTCCAAAGAAAATATTTTGAAGATTATTGCTTTGATGAAAGAAAGGGCAACGTTCGCAAAAGATATTTATGAAGACGGAAAATTCTTTTTCAAAAGCCCTGCATCTTATGATGAAAAAGCAGTTGCAAAAGCCTGGAACAAAGATGCTGTCGAAAATATGAAAGAATTTGCATCAGAACTTGAAACTACCGCTTTCAACCGCGAAGTATTGAAACAACACATTCAGGATTTCGCTCAAAATAAATCTCTGGGAATGGGAAAAATCATGATGCCGCTGCGTTTAGCTTTGGTGGGTGAATTGAAAGGCCCCGATGTTCCTGACATTATGGAAATCCTTGGTTCCGAAGAAACTATCGCCCGCATTCAGAATGCGGTAAACAATATTCAATAGAGTTCTTCAATTTTTAGTAAATTTGAACAATAATTTCTCAGCAGAATGGAATATTTAGAATTTGAAAAACCGATTGAAGAATTAATGGAGCAGTACCAAACCTGCTCGGTAGTAGGCGAAGACGCTGGTGTAGATGTAAAGCTCGCCTGTTCTCAAATCGAAGATAAGATAATTGAAAAAAAGAAAGAAATTTATGGAAATATGACGCCATGGCAACGTGTTCAGCTTTCCAGACATCCGAATCGCCCTTATACTCTTGATTTTATAAAAGGTATTGTAGATAAAGACAGTTTTCTGGAGCTCCATGGCGACCGTAATTTTGCTGACGATCCTGCAATGATTGGCGGACTTGCCACAATAGACGGCCATAGAGTGATGCTGATCGGAACTCAAAAAGGAAGGACTACTAAAGAAAGACAGCACAGAAGATTCGGAATGAGCAATCCTGAAGGATACAGAAAAGCACTGAGGCTGATGAAACTTGCAGAGAAATTTAAAATTCCTGTGGTTACTTTAATTGATACTCCGGGAGCTTATCCTGGTTTGGAGGCTGAAGAAAGAGGCCAGGGCGAGGCCATTGCCAGAAATATTTTTGAAATGACGATGCTGAAAACACCAATTTTGTGTTATATCATCGGCGAAGGCGCGAGTGGAGGCACTTTAGGAATCGGTGTTGGGAACAAAGTTTATATGCTGGAAAATACTTGGTACACTGTTATTGCTCCGGAAAGTTGCTCTTCTATTTTGTGGAGAAACTGGAATCACAAAGAAGATGCAGCCAACGCACTGAAACTGACTCCGAATGATGCACTGGAACATAAATTTATCGATGGAATTATTGAAGAACCGCTTGGTGGTGCGCATTACGAGCCGAAAGTAGCTTATGATCATCTGAAGCAATCCATCATTCAGAATATCAAAGGTTTTTCTAAATTTTCCGGGAAAGAACTGGAGCAGCAGCGCCAGGAAAAATTCATTTCGATGGGACAATTTAAAGGATAAAATTTTAAAGAAATAAGGAACTTGTATCGATAAAAAAAGCGAAGAATCCTGTGAATTCTTCGCTTTTTAATTGTTGAATATTTAATTTGCCAAGGTAATCGCAATATCTTTTGTGATATTTTTCGATGAGGAGTATTTAGCATCGCAAATACCGGTGGTTACTACATATTGTCCTTTGTTAATCATGATGAAATTATCATTGTTCGCAGGAACATTCAGGTTGTAATAATTATTTTTACCACTGAATTTTACCACCAGATTACACTTGGATTTATTCACAATCTGAACATACGCTTCTTTTTTATTGGGTGAATCATTGAAAAGATGATTCAGCACTTTTGCAGTTTGCTGACCACTTTTTGGGTCATTTCTCACTTCTTTCCGAAGTTTGCTTTTGGTTAAACGTTCCACTTTCGGTTTGGCTTCCAGATCTTTTGCCGGAGTCACGAGTTCTATGAGTTTTATTCGTAATGATCTCACGTTCGGATCATTTGGATTGGCTTTTATAAAAGCGGCAATTACCTGAGGGTTATTACTCATTTGAGCTTGTTGTGCAGTAAGTTTTTCAGCCGGAATCTTGGTCGCAGACTTCTTTTTTTGCCCCATTACACTAATCAGACAGAAGAAAAAAGCCAACATAAATATCTTTTTCATATCAATAATGGAGCTAAATTAAAAAAAAATAACACTTTACCATAACGTTGAAAACTATATTTTAGTTTGCATAATAATTATTATCTTTGCATGGCTAAAAAACGAACTTATTCTAACGAATTTTTTAATAAAAAAACCAGATAATATGTACACACCAGTTGCTGCAGATGTAGCGAAATTAAGAAACACAACAGGAGCAGGAATGATGGACTGCAAAAAAGCGCTAACTGAAGCGGAAGGAGATTTTGACAAAGCAATAGAAAATCTTAGAAAAAAAGGACAGAAAGTTGCTGCGAACAGAGCTGACAGAGAATCTACAGAAGGTGCTGTAATTGCAAAAGTAAATAATGACAAAACAAGAGGTGTTATTATTGCACTGAATTGTGAGACTGATTTTGTGGCGAAAAATGAAGATTTCGTGAAATTAGCTCACGATCTGGCTGAACTGGCTTTGGGAAAAACAAAAGAAGAATTCCTGGCTTCTGATTATAAAGGAATCACTGTTGCAGATAAACTGACCGAACAAACCGGCGTTATCGGAGAGAAAATCGAGGTTGGTTCTTTTGAAACCATTGAAGGTCCTTATTTGGGAGCATATATTCATGCAGGAAATAAAATTGCTGCCATTACTTCACTGTCTGCTGATGTTTCCGGAGCTGATGAAGTTGCAAAATCCGTATCTATGCAGGTTGCAGCTATGAACCCAATTGCTTTGGATGAAACCAAAGTTTCTGAAGAAACAATCAATAAAGAGTTGGATATCGAAAGAGAACTTTTAACTAAAGAAGGAAAGCCTGCAAATATTATTGAAAACATCCTGAAAGGAAAAATGCAGCGTTTTTATAAAGATAACACATTGGTTCACCAGGCGTTCATCAAAGACGGAAATATTTCTGTCGCAGATTATGTAAAATCAATCAATGACGATTTAAAAGTGGTAGGATTTGTAAGAGTAAGCCTTACTTAATATCTTCCTTTTCATTCATAAAAAATCCCGCTTTGAATAGTCTTAGCGGGATTTTTATTTTTCGTTTAAGGTGTTGAATTATCTTTTTATTCGAAACTTGATATAAGTAATGGTTTTCCCTTTTGATGAAAAAAGTTCTTCATAATAGGTTTTAATTTCTCTCAGCAAAGGCGTTTCGGGATCATATTCCGGAGCACCATAAATATCGTGATGCGCAGAAATAATTTCATGTCCCAGTCCTTGCAGCAAACCAAGTGTATATCCGTGAAGAAATTCTGAATCTGTTTTTAAATGAATAATGCCGTCGGGTTTCAGAATTTTTTTATAGCGTTCCAGAAAATCGGGATGGGTCATCCGGTGTTTGGTACGCCTGTACTTTATTTGAGGATCCGGAAAAGTAATCCAGATTTCATCTACTTCGTCAGTATCAAAAAAATGATCAATCAGTTCAATTTGTGTTCTTAGAAAACAGACATTTTTAAGGTTTTTTTCATCTGCTTCTTTCGCTCCAAACCAGAATCTAGCTCCTTTAATATCGATTCCTATAAAATTTTTCTTAGGAAAAGCCTGCGCCAATCCCACCGAATATTCCCCTTTTCCGCAACCTAATTCCAGAATAACAGGATTTTCATTTTTAAAAATTTCTGACCGCCATTTCCCTTTCAGGTGATAACCGCTGATGGCTTCTTCGCGAGTAGGCTGTATCACATTCGTAAGGAGTTTGTTTTCAGCAAATCTCGCCTGTTTATTTTTCTTCCCCATTGGTAAAATTAATGCGTGCAAAGGTAATGAAACCCAATGTAACTGGTGAAAAAGAAAGCTACAAATTATTTTGGAGGATTCCCAAGAGATACCATAATTGCTTTGCCAACCGTTTTCTGTGAAGCATACTGTGCACCACATACCAAACTTGAGAACAGATACTGGCCCTTCAAAATGACAATAGTATTCTGGCCTTTTGCGGGAACAGCGAGCCTGTATTTGGTGTAACCTGTTCCTTCTATCCGCATAATCATATCGCAATCAGACAGATTTTCAATAAGAACTGTGGTGTCTTTGCTGGTTGGGTCATTGTCAAAAAGTGAATTTAAAACTTTTACCGTTTTATTTTTATGTTCTTCGGCGGAAGGATTCATCAGCATTTCAAATTCTGCTTGCTCAGGATTTTCGTAATTCATTGCAACTGAAGAGGATTTGGTTGCTACAGATTTGGCTTCAGTGGCTGAAGAAGTGGAAGATGAAGATTTCTTAGTAAATATAGAACTTCTTTTAGGAGTAGTTTCACGTTCAGGTGTCGGAACGGTTGTTTTTTTAACGATGGTTTTCGGTGTAGGATTGGCCAATTCGCGTTGTGCTTTGGCAAGCTGTTCCTGGTAGTAGCGGATTTGTTTCTGGCGAATAATGGCATTCATTTCGTCGAAACTTATTTTGGTAGAAGGCCGTCTTTTCAGCATAGCGAGTTTTTCCTGCATATCTGCAACGCGTTGATCGTCCGGATGTGCTTTTTTAATATAATCGGCCAAAAGATCCATGAGCCGGGGTTTCAAAACAGATCTTCGGGGATCATCAGGATGTGCATCGCGCAGAAATGCATCCAGTTCATAAATGTTGTGACTCTTTATAATATTATTGTAGTTTTTCATTTTCTGCTGTGCCGGAACAATTGTAAACGCAAATAGCGCGAATATGAAAAAAAGGAATTTGTACATTCTCTATTGTTTAAAATTATTAGAAATAACGGGATTTTTCGGGAAATGTTATCATTCCGTTACAGTTTCCATCAGTTTTGAGTTTTGGAGCCTTCGCTGATAAATGGGAAGATAACGTTCGATATAAATGGCAACTGCTTCATAATTTCCGGCTGCTATCAGAGGTCTTAGGTCATCGGAACTGTACACAAACTGGAGGAAATTATCTATAAATTGTTTCGGAATTTTAAGTTTTAAAAAATATTCTTCGCCATAATATTGTTTAATATTGTTAATGGCAGCATTCATCTTTTCATAGTTTTGCAGGCGTTGTTTCTTTTTATGATCACCACTGATCAAATCGTAAATAGTGTCGATACTAAAGGAAAGTCCGCCATCAGCCAATGATAAAACCGGAGCTTGTTGAGGTGTGCCATCGCCTTTTGGTTCGGGCAATCCAATAATGGTTTTCAGTTTCATTTCCTTTTCACCTGTTTTCAGGGACAGAACATCTTTCTTTAAATTTCCCGAAGGTTTGAATTTGTTAATCACCACTTCCTGTATTTCGTAATAAGCAATTTTCAGTTCTACAATATTCAAAGAGGTCTGAAGCATTTTTTCCGTAATCACCACATCATTCCGGTCTGTAACAATAGACGTAAAACGCACTACATCTCCGGGTTTGGCGTTGATGCTGAAACTTCCGTTGAAATTGGTAAGAACGGTGCGTTGGTCATTCAGATTCG
>JADMKO010000092.1 GCA_015478785.1 Chryseobacterium sp.
GATCACCTTGAAGCCACTGTGGATGAGGATATTGCTTTCCTGGCGGCTTCGGATACCGTAGCGGTCGCACTTCCGGGAGCAAGTCTGGGATTGGGTGAGCCTTTTACACCAGCCAGAAAACTGCTGGATGCCGGAGCTATTTTGGCTATTGCCAGCGACTGGAATCCGGGATCAGCACCCATGGGAAATTTAATTACACAGGCCAGTATTTTGGCCACCTATGAAAAACTGTCTACAGCCGAAGTTCTTGCAGGAATTACTTTTAGGGCCGCACATGCTCTGGGGTTGGAAGATCGGGGAAAAATAATTTCGGGAAAAAAGGCAGATTTCGTGGCGTACAAAACAGATAACTATCAAAATGTTCTGTACATGCAGGGAAGCATGTCGCCATGTTTTGTGTATATCAATGGAAAAAAATATTAATCATGGTTTGGACGGGAAGAAATGACGGAGATGACGCCTTACATCAAAGGCTATTTCAAATTATCAATTTTGAAAAAGAAATATCGCCCAACGATTTCATTTTACATGGTTTCGCTGTCGATGAAGGAGTGAGAAGAAATAAAGGCAGAACCGGAGCCAAGGATGCACCCGATAGCATCCGAAGAAATATGGCCAATTTTCCGGTGGTTCATTCAAATTTAATACTAAAAGATTTTGGAAATATTCTCTGTGAAAATCAGGATTTGGAAACTACACAACAAAAACTTGCTGATGCTGTAGCTGAGGTTGTAGCAAAAGGCGCGAGATCATTGGTTTTGGGAGGTGGCCACGAGGTTACTTTTGCCCATTACAGTGGCCTGAAAAAAGCATTTCCGAAAAAAAAAATTGGAATCATCAATATCGATGCTCATTTTGACAACCGAATGCCGGAAGAAGGTGTCGGTGCAACTTCGGGAACCGGATTTTGGCAGATAGCTCAGGAAGAGAGAATCCATTCGTTGCATATTGGTATTCAAAGGAATTCAAATACCCTGAAACTGTTCGATACAGCACACCAATTCGGAATGAAATATATTCTGGCTGATGAACTTTTTTATGAAAATCTTCCTTTCATCTATGAACAAATTGACCGCCTTTGTGAAGAAACCGATTTCTTGTATCTCACCGTTTGTATGGATGTATTCAATGCGGCTGTAGCTCCCGGTGTTTCGGCAACAGCGTATAACGGGATTTTTGCTGATCCGGTTTTTATGTTTTGGTACCGTCATATTCTGCGAAATGAAAAATTGATCGCTCTGGATGTGGCAGAGGTAAATCCCAGTTTGGATACTGCTGAAAAAACGGCCCGTTTGGCAGCCAGTTTAGTGAACGAATGGCTGATGTACAGCGATAAAAATTGACTCCGTCAATAGCGATCTGTTATTCAATAAATAAAGAGCATTCGGCGAAGAATGCTTTTTTTAGTAATTTTACACTATGGAAAATAACCTACAGAATATCCTGAACAATTCACAGAAAGCATTCATGGAGTGGAAGAAAACAACGGTTCAGGAAAGACAAAAACTTTTGACGGTTCTTTCAGAAAAACTGTTGGAAAATAAAGAAAAATTTGCGCAAATCATCACCCGCGAAATGAACAAGCCGGTGTCACAGGCCATTTCAGAAATTAAAAAAAGTGCCGGAATGTGCGCTTATTATGCTGAAGCAAAGGATGTTTTGAAGACGGAAAAAGTGGAAACAGAACATGCCGTTTCAGAAATTCATTATGAACCGATGGGCGTTATTCTCGGGATTATGCCCTGGAATTATCCTTTTTGGCAAGCGCTGAGGTTTGCTGTTCCGGCAATGCTTTCAGGAAATGTGGTGGTTTTAAAACATGCTTCCATTTGTGAAGAAACCGGCGATACCCTTCAGCATCTTTTTGAAGAATCCGGATTTCCTGTGGGAACTTTTACTCATGTGAAAGCTTCGCATTCGGAGATTGAAGAAATGATTGCCAGTCCTGTTATTAAAGCAGTTTCGCTAACAGGAAGTGAAGCAGCCGGAAGCAAAGTGGCCGCCGTTGCAGGACAAAATCTGAAAAAATGTGTGCTCGAATTGGGCGGCAGCGATGCCTTCATTGTTCTGGAAGATGTTGATATTAAAAAAGCTGCTGAAGACGCGGCTGCAGCGCGGTTGCAGAATTGCGGACAAACCTGTGTTGCAGGAAAACGTTTCATTATTCACAATAAAGTATATGATGAATTTCTGTCAAAATTTATAGAAGAATATCAAAAATACATTCCGGGTAATCCTAAAGATCCGGAAACTGTTTTGGGATCCATGGCGAGGGAAGATCTCGCTTCCGAATTAGAAAATCAATATCAGAAAGCCATCGATAATGGTGCGAAAATTCTGTTGCCTTTGAAAAGAGTCGGCAAGATGGCTTTCGAACCCGGACTGATGGAGATGAATGCCGGAAATCCTGTATTAGACGAGGAATTATTTGGTCCGTTGGGAATGATATTTAGAGCTGAAAATGATGACGAAGCGTTAAGAATTGCCAATAATACGATGTTCGGATTGGCCAATGCAGTGTACACCAAAGACAGAGAAAAAGCGATGTTTTTTGCGACTCATCTGGAAAGCGGAAGCGTCGCCATCAATCAGAATTTCCGTTCCGATTGGAGAATGCCTTTCGGAGGCAGAAAAAATTCAGGTTATGGTGTTGAACTTTCTCTTTATGCTTTGCGTGAGTTTACGGTAATGAAATCGATTATTGGAGAAGTGTAGGTTTCTGAATCCTTGGAATTCCTTCTCCAGTTGTCCTATTTTAAGTTGATATGGTTTAATTTTTGTCCCCGGATAGTGCATGAAGGTTCAACCAAAGTTTTATAACAGTCCGCATTTCCAAACTTTCTGGAATTCCGGAAACGGAAAGGAACTTCTGGAAATGGCGGGCATCTCAATCGATATTCAAAAATTTGAAAAATATGCCCATTTATATTACGAAGTAGATGAATTGGGCGACCAGCTGGTGAAAGATACTTATCTCAAGTTGCCGTATCATGAGGCCAGTGCGCTGGTACAGAAATATTCGCAAAATCCGGTGTCGCAAAATGACGAAATACCGGAAAGCCTGAAGAAAATGTTTCTCCAAATGCAGCAGATTCCTGAATGGTTCGATCCCGGGCTGGCCAATATTGGCGCAAGGTTCAACATGCGCACCGGGACGAACGCTTTAATTATTCTCCGTGATTTCACCTTGATGGGTGGTTACGATTTTGCCTATCTCAACAAACCTCTCATTTTCACCGGAGCGTTAAAAAAAGGAGCCGTGAAACGTTTAAAAGATACCCTGGAATTCTGGGTTCATGTGACACGAGAAAATGCTTTGAAAGTTAATTCCGATGCCTATCAACTGATTGTCAGAACCCGGCTGATGCACTCTTATGCGAGGTTGAGCATCAAAGCGAAAGCTGAAAACTGGGATTACGAGAACTGGGGCGAACCCATCAATTCATGGGATATGATTGCTACCTATACCGGATTTTCAATGGTTTTTATGCAAGGCCTGAAAAAACTGGGTATAAAAATCTCCGACGAAGAGGAAAAAGGCGTTTTTCATCTTTGGAAATATATCGGTTATCTGTTGGGAATTCCGGCAGAATACCTTCCTGAAAACAGGCAGCAGGCCGTAGAGCAGCTCTATTTATGGAGTGCACTTCAGCACAAAGCGGATGAAGATTCTTTGCAGTTGTCGCGGGCTTTGCTGGACGAAAACCTTACCAATACCATTTACAAATTTAAGTTTCAAAGAAAACTGTTGCTTAAACTTCACCAAAGCATGAATTGGTTTCTGCTCGATAGGGAATTGAACGAGAGATTGAAAATTCCTGAAGTTTCTTTTCCGGCCTTGTTTCCAAAAATGATCATTTTGGCGAACAGGATCTCTGAAAAAATATGGAAAATAAATACTCCGGAAGGCTACCAAAAACTGGTGAGTTTTGGCAATAAAGAACAGATGAAGGTGTTAGATGACTATATAAAACACACCCCGAAAGATTTTCATTATTGATCAAAAGCGGTGCGGAAAAATATCTTACATTAATAAGATTTACTCTTTAATTTTCCGTATTTTTGAAAAAATAAATTAATAATGAGTACAGCAGACGATAAAAAGAAAGCGCTCGCATTAGTGCTTGAAAAATTAGATAAAACCTACGGAAAAGGCACCGTAATGACTCTTGGTGACGACTCTGTGGATACTTCCATTGAAGTGATTCCTTCCGGTTCTTTAGGTTTGGATATCGCACTGGGAGTGGGCGGTTATCCAAGAGGTAGAGTGATTGAAATTTATGGTCCGGAATCTTCAGGTAAAACGACATTAACTCTTCATGCGATAGCTGAAGCCCAGAAACAAGGTGGAATTGCAGCTTTCATTGATGCAGAACATGCTTTCGACAGACACTATGCTTCGAAATTAGGAATCAATCTTGATGATCTGATTATTTCCCAACCCGATAACGGTGAACAAGCCTTGGAAATCGCCGATAATCTGATTCGTTCAGGGGCGATTGACATCGTGGTCATCGACTCTGTGGCAGCATTAACGCCGAAAGCGGAAATAGAAGGCGAAATGGGAGATTCCAAAATGGGACTTCATGCCAGACTAATGTCCCAGGCTTTAAGAAAACTGACCGCCACAATATCAAGAACGAAATGTACCGTGATTTTCATTAATCAACTTCGTGAAAAAATCGGGGTGATGTTCGGTAATCCTGAAACGACAACCGGAGGTAACGCTTTGAAATTTTATGCTTCGGTACGAATTGACATCAGAAAAGCCAGTGCACCCATAAAGCAGGGAGACGAAGCTGTAGGAAGTCGCGTGAAAGTAAAAATTGTGAAAAATAAAGTAGCTCCTCCTTTCAAAATGGCAGAATTTGACATTATGTATGGCGAAGGTGTTTCTAAAACGGGAGAAATTCTGGATACTGCTGTGGAAAAAGGCATCGTGAAGAAAAGCGGTTCATGGTTCAGCTATGAAGAAACCAAACTCGGGCAAGGCCGCGATGCTGTAAAAGATGTGTTGAAAGACAATCCCGAACTGGCAGAAGAAATTGAGAATAAAGTAAGAGAAGCTTTGAAGAATAAATAATTTTTTTCTGATAGAATTTTTTAGGCTTCGGTGCAGTTTTGTGTACCGAAGTTTTTTTTCTCCAAAAAGGAAAATTTAACTTCAAATCAGGAAGGAAATTCTCCATTCTACAGCCGAAAAATGCCACTCTGTCACCTTCTTGAGAATGGTGTTTTTTTTGTGAATCATCAAGCATTATTTTAAAACCTATCAAAATGACAAAAGGAAATATTAATGTATCCGTGGATAACATTTTTCCACTAATCAAGAAATTTCTCTACAGCGATCATGAAATTTTTTTGCGCGAATTGGTTTCCAATGCTACCGATGCCACACTGAAACTGAAACATCTTATCAGTATCGGAGAAGCAAATATGGAATACGGAAATCCTCAGATTGAAATCAAAATCAATAAAGAGGAACGCACGCTTCACATTATCGATCAGGGAATTGGTATGACGGCAGAAGAGGTGGAAAAATACATCAATCAGGTGGCGTTTTCAGGAGCCGAGGAATTTCTGGAAAAGTATAAAGATTCCGCAAAGGATTCAGGAATTATTGGCCATTTTGGTCTCGGATTTTATTCTGCTTTTATGGTAGCAGAAAAAGTGGAAATCCTTACCAAATCTTATAAAGACGAACCAGCAGTGCGTTGGATTTGTGACGGCAGCCCGGAATTTACGCTGGAAGAAACCGACAAAACGGAACGCGGAACAGAAATTATTCTTCATATTGCAGAAGATTCCGAAGAGTTTCTGGAAGAATTCAGAATTCGGGAACTGCTTACCAAGTACAATAAATTCATGCCGGTTCCCATTAAATTTGGAACAAAAAAAGAAACGTTGCCGCTTCCGGAAGATGCCGCTGAAGATGCAAAACCTGAAACGGTTGAGGTAGATCATATTATCAACAATCCCACACCTGCGTGGACGAAAACGCCTTCCGAGCTTTCGGCAGAAGATTATACAAAATTCTATCATGAGTTGTATCCGATGCAGTTTGAGGAGCCGCTTTTCAATATCCATCTGAATGTAGATTATCCGTTCAAAATGACGGGAATTTTATATTTTCCGAAACTCAGCAATTCGTTGAATATTGAGAAAGATAAAATACAATTGTATCAGAATCAGGTATTTGTAACGGATGAAGTAAAGGGAATTGTTCCGGATTTCCTGATGTTGCTAAGAGGAGTGATTGATTCTCCCGATATTCCTTTGAACGTTTCCCGCTCTTATTTACAGGCGGACGGTGCTGTGAAGAAAATTTCTTCTTACATCACCAAAAAAGTCGCGGATAAAATGGGGTCACTCATCAACGAAAACCGCGATGATTACGAGAAAAAATGGAACGATATCAAAATCGTGATTGAATATGGAATGATTTCTGAGGATAAATTCTATGAAAAATCTGACAAGTTTGCACTGTATCCCAACACGGACGGACAATATTATTTATGGAACGAGCTGGAAGAAAAACTGAAACCGATGCAAACTGATACCAACGGAAATTTTGTAATCCTCTATGCTACAAATGCAGATGAACAGCACGGTTATATAGAATCTGCAAAAGAGAAAGGATATGAAGTTTTGCTTTTGGATTCGCCCATTGTTCCGCATTTAATTCAAAAACTGGAAACTTCCAAAGAGAAAATTTCTTTCGCACGGGTGGATGCAGATCACATTAACAACCTGATTAAGAAAGAAGATACTTCCATTTCTAAACTGAACGAAACGGAAAAAGAAACCTTGAAAAAAAGCATCGAAGAAACTGTGAACGACAAGAATTTTACGGTGCAACTGGAAGATCTGGACAGTTCTGAAGCACCGTTTCTCATCACCCAACCTGAATTTATGCGTAGAATGAAAGACATGCAGGCAACTGGCGGCGGTGGAATGTTTGGGATGAATGGTTTTCCCGAAATGTACAACCTGGTAGTAAATTCTAACAGTGAACTGGCTTCAGAGCTTTTGAAGACTGAAAATGAAGAACAAAAAGCTTCCAAAATAAAACACGCATTAGATCTTGCCAAGCTTTCCCAAAACCTGCTGAAAGGAAAAGACCTTTCCGATTTTATCAAAAGAAGTTACCAGCAGTTGAGCGTTTAGAAAAATTTTATTTTAATATCAGAAACCTTGTCACATCACCAGTTGACAAGGTTTTTTAATTTTTATTCGTTTTCCTTTACATCGATTTCAATCATCGGATCCCAGAAAACTTCCTTAAAGTCCAGAATTTTGTCCCCTTTTACTTTTACACCTTCTTTTTTCAGTTTCCCGATGAAATCTCGGGTGCAACTTGCGGTAATTCTTCCTGAAGCATTGCAAACCCTGTGAGCGGGAAAATCTTCCTCCGTAAATCGTAATGCATTTCCAACGTGACGTGCATATTTAGGATATCCGATCGCTTTTGCAATGGCACCATAACTCGTCATTCTTCCGTTGGGAATGAGGCGGATGATTTCATAAACCTGATCATTAAACAAAGAATCCATTCTCAAAGGTACTGTTATTCAGGCGGTTTTTCAGAGGCTCGAGACTGTTAAAGAGCTAGAACATATAAACTCACGATCATACAGACAGATCATACAGTTTTTACCAACCAGCAGATGAATATGAGTGTGACCTCAAGAAAACAGTAGGACTATGACCCGTAGGTATACTATATCCATACTATATCCATACTATATCTATGCTATAACTATAATTAAATTATCTGTGGTTCATCCTTAAAACCTTTATGACCTGTCAGAACTTCAAACATTATAAAATGAACCGCAAAATTATCATGAGGCGTCCGGGCGGATTTGATGGCGTGGCGCTATGCCAACGGAAAACCGCCGCCAAACTTGGGCGGTGTTCTACATTTGGCGGGAAACTGCGGCGGCACTGCAGCCTTTTGCGAAGAGCTCCCAGCACAGGGTTTGTATGAGAAACATCTAATTTGCTGGAAAGTAGTTGATTGTATGAGTTTTTAGCAACTCATTCGCTGATTTTCAATAGAATGTAATTTTTGTCCTGTACTAAAAATAAAATTAAAAACAAAAAGGCTGCTTCAGAAAAGCAACCTTTGGTGTTAAGATCCGGTTCTGGAATTGATTTCGCTTGCCGCATCGTTTACTTCCCGCATTTTCTTCAATTTTCTGTTGCCGAAATTATACGTTACTGAAAGTTCAATGTTCCTGTTAAATCCCTTATTATATACCGAATTGTAATTGCCATTGGCTTGGGTGTCTTCAATGATGGCAATATTGGTGTTAAAAACGTCTCGTGCCTGAAGAACAAATGTCCAGTCATTCCAGATTTTCTTCAGATTGATGTCCAGGCTTGAAATAGGTTGCAGCATGCCGATACTCATCACTTGTGAACTGATATAAAAATAGTTCACCCCCAGAAATAAATCTTTTTTGGAAGAAAGCCTGATGTTATTATTGCTCTGCAAACGGAAAGAAGTGGTAGTTCTGTCCATAACATAAGGATCAAAAAGATCTCCTGTGATAGGATCGGTATCCAGAAAACCTTTCACATGGTTTGTTTGAACGCCTGCATTGGTATTGGTATTGAGGATGCCTTTAAATAAATTTTTGTTTATTCCCACAAATGCATTCAACGTATTTTTATCGCCGAAATTGGTGCGGATATACCGCAATTCATTTCCGTTTTGCAATGGAATTTGTGTTGCGTCATCTTTCAGAAGCGTGTGGCTTAGAATTAAAAAATATGAATTTTTGAACATATAGGTCAACTCGTTATTATACACATTGGAAGCCTTCACAAACGGATTATTCTGGATGTAATTCGAAGGCGTCAAATATACTCTCACGGGATTTATTTCCCAGAAGGACGGCCTTCTCACTCTGCTGGAAAAAGCGTAGGATAAACTGTTATCAGGATTCAATTGGTAATTGAAACTGGCAAACGGAAGAAAATTATTATAGTTTCGCTTTAAAGTTTCCTTGGTATCCAGCGTCTCTCCTGTGGAAAGAGTGTTTTCATACCGTGTTCCTATTTTTGCAGAAAATGCATCTGAAAATGTTTTTTCAACGGTAAAATAAGCAGCAGCAATTCGCTCATGGTATACAAAGTGATTGGATTGTGAAAAATCCTTATTGTAAGTTCCGGTATTCAAATCGAGATTCTCATGAAGAATATCGTTGTCAGTCTCGGTTTTGGAGAAATTTCCGCCCGCTGTTATGGTGAAATCTTTTTTTAGTTTCTGAAGATAATCGGCCTTTGCAGTATAACTGTTGATGATTTGCGGAGTTTCCTGACGGAACCGTTGAGAAAGTTCGTGAATCCCGCGGTTGCTGTCCGAAACAAAAGCATCATTCACACTGTTAGCAAATTTTTTATAATTCAGATAAGCAATGCTCATGTTGATTTTACTGCCGTTTTCATCTATTTTTAGTTGATAGTTGAGGTTCGCCGAATTGTTATAAGCACGAGAATCGTCTTTGTTCTGAGTGATATTGTACGTAGTTCCTGCAGGTGTGGTTACGGTATTAAAAAGCTCTGCATCTGCACCATAACTTCTGTTGGCATTGGAGTTCAATAACAAAGCAATATTCTGTTTTTCAGAAAGGGAATAATCAATATTCAGATATCCTCCCAAATTTTGACTGGGATCGTTTACCGGACCTTCAGAAATATTAAAATAATCTTTTGTGCCGTTTTTCAAAAGATATTCCTGATTGTTGGTCCAGTTGGAAAAACGGAGACTGGTGCTGATGCCAAGTTTGTTTTTTCTGAAATTCAATGATGCTGCTGCCGACTGTCGGTTTACCTTTGCCTGATTGTTGGTAGCTCTTAGGTTTCCGTTGATGCCATCATCAGGGTTTTTCTTTAATATAATATTGATAATTCCGTCGGATGATTCCACATCAAATTCACTTCCCGGAACACTGATGATCTCGATTTTACTGATATTCTCCGACGGCATATTTTTCAGCATTTCGATAACAGCTTCTGTGTTCATCATTGTTTTGGATCCGTTGATATAAATGACAGCATTGGATTTTCCAAGAATTTGGAGGGTTTTGTCATCGGTGCTGCTTACCAATGGAGCCTGAAGCAACAGTCCGAAACCGGTATTTCCTTTTGCAACAGGAGCGTTGGCAACATCATAAACAAAACGGTCGGCTTTTTTTTGAAAAACTTTTTTAGTCAAGGTCACTTCTTGTATGGCCTGAATATTCAGGGTGTCTTTCTGATCTCCTTTTTGAGAATACGCCAAAGTCATCGAAAAGAGAGCTAAGGGAAAAATTGTTTTTTTCATAATATTATTTTTTTATTGTTTATTTTTTTAAAGAAGTGACTGTAGTCAAGTAGCTTGTAATACATAGTAATGGTTTAAAAATAAAACCCTCATCGGGTTGTTAATAAATAATTGTAGCGAAATGCATCCTTGATTACGACTAATATGACGTAACGAAGAAAGAAATGTTACAAAAAATTCAAAAAAAATTATTCCCGGTCAAATTTTGCCAGGCTTTTGTCAATCCAAATTGTAGCAAAAGGAAAGAATGCTGCCAGAATTGCGAACACGAAATCTTCATCATCCCAAGAGAAAATTTTGCGAACCGGAAGAAGAAGCAGAAGATAGGCAACAAAGAAAAAGCCATGAAGATTCCCGATAATAATCATGAAAATTAAAACGGGATCGTTTTCAGGAAAATACCGTTTCAATGGTATGGCAACTAAATACAGAAAAAAACACGTCCACGCTTCTGCAACACAGGCTTTTCGGAACCAGGTAATAATTTTTTCCTGAGGATATTTTGAAAAATATTTTTCGATGAAATTCATAAAAGATTTTTATTTATACAATGAACTGCCGTCCAGATATTCAAAAACTTCGGGCGGCAGCATCGGCCGTACATTTTTGCCTTGTTGGATCATATTCCGGATTTCCGTGGCTGAAATTTCTATGACCGGTGCCTGAATGAGGCTGATGTTTTCATGCTGAAACTGATGCTGTTTTTCCTCATCACCATTAGAAACTCTGGGATAGACGATAATCTGATAATCATTCATCAGTTTTTCGGCATTTTTCCATTTGTGAAGACTCTTTAAATTATCTTCACCCATGATGAGGGCAAAACTATATTGCGGATATTGTTCTTTCAGATGAGCAAGGGTGTCAATCGTATAGCTGGGCTGAGGAAGCGAAAATTCAACATTGGAAGCTCTCATTTTCGGATAATTTTGTATTGCAAGCTGCACCATATCCAGCCGGTTGGCATCTTTCAGCAACGATTTTTTTTCTTTGAAAGGATTCTGTGGGCTAACTACAAACCAGAGTTCATCCATATCGGAATGTTCAGTAATATAATTCGCCAAAATCAGATGCCCGATGTGAATTGGATTGAAAGAACCGAAAAATAAACCTATTTTTTTACTCATTGAATTTGACATCCCGAATATTGAGGTAATACGTTACATTTCCTTTCCAGTGGTTTTCTTCCAGCGTGAAAGCGATATCAAAACTTTTTGTCCTGAAATCATCCGCAAACTGTCCAAGTTTAAACCCTACACACTCATAGCTTCTTCCGGTAGATTCCTGTTTGATATAAAATTTGAGGTGATTATTATCCTTCCCCATCGTTTTAACAAAACCTGAAACTTTCTGATTTTTAAGAACCAAAACGGGTTTCATATTTTGTGGCCCGAATGGAGCGAGTTTCCGGTGAAAACTCATAAACTCCCGGTTCAGATCATCTATATGGATTTCAGAATCAATCATGAGACACGGAAATTTTTGATGCTCCTGAATTTTTTCTGCCACTACTTGTTCAAATTTTAATTTAAATGCTTCAAACTTATCTTTTTCCATAGAAAGTCCAGCAGCAGCCTGATGGCCACCAAATTTCAGGAAATATTCCGAACAGCTATCCAACGCCGCATGGACATCAAAATCTGAAACAGACCTGGCAGAAGCTACCAGTTCGCTATTAGTTCCTTCTGTGAAAACGAGCGTCGGTTTGTAATACGTTTCTGTAAGTCGGGAGGCAACAATGCCGATAACGCCTTTATTCCAGCTGGGATCGAACACGATGGTAGTGAATTTGTTTTCCTGTCCGGTAGTGATGATTTGGTTGAGTGCAGAAACGGTGGAATTCATATCCAATTCGCGTCGTTCATCATTCAATCCCATAATGTTGTCCACAATCTGATGGGCGTGTTTCAGATTATCCGAAATCATGAGTTCTACGGCAGCTTTCCCATGGGAAATTCTTCCTGCAGCATTGATCTTAGGAGCAATTTCAAAAACAATATTTGAAATATCAAAATTTGAAAGTTTTTCTTCAGGAATAAGGAGTCTTATTCCCATATTTCTCGTTTTCCGAAGGTGTTTCAATCCCAATTTTGCCAACTGTCTGTTTTCGCCGGTCATCGCTACAATATCTGCTGCAATCGAAATTGCCAGCAAATCGGTCAATTCGTAGACTTCAGCATCGGGAATTTTATATATTGTGTTTAATCCTTGGCATAATTTAAAACCTACGCCACATCCGGAAAGTTCTTTGTACGGGTAGCGACAGTCTTTTCTTTTCGGATCTAAAACAGCACATGCATTCGGAATTTCATCGCCAGGCAAATGGTGGTCGCAGATAATAAAATCAATTCCCAAAGAAGCCGCATAATCTATTTTGTCTGAAGCTTTTATTCCGCAGTCTAATGCGATAATAAGAGAAAAACCATTTTCTTTGGCAAAATCTATCCCTTCTTTCGAGATACCGTAACCTTCCGCATTACGATCAGGAATATAAAAATCAAGGTATTTTTTTTGAACAATTTTGCTGAGGTACAGGTACATCAGCGCTACTGCGGTAGTTCCGTCCACATCATAATCACCGTACACCAATATTTTTTCTCCATTTTCTATGGCGGTGGCAATACGCTCTACAGCTTTCTGCATGTCTGCCATCAGAAAAGGATTGTGAATGTCTTCCAGTTTTGGCTTAAAGAATTCCCGGGCTTTTTCGTAATTATCAATACCACGAAGAACGAGAAGTTTAGATTCAAATGTTCCAAAACCGAGGGACATGCTCAGTCGGTCCACCACTTCCTCGTCCGGTTCGGGTTTGTAAATCCATTTTTGACTCATAATGTTACAAATTTACGAATTTAATTGGTTTAATATTTAACTGGATCATTTATAAATTACAATTCCGGACGTGACGAATATAGTCGTTAACAAAAAAATCCATCTTGCTGATAAGATGGATTTTATATGCTAAAATAAACAAAAAATTATCCTGCGTACATCTGTGTCTGCAGTTCTTTTATTTTTTTATCGGTGAGGTATTCGTCGTAAGTCATTTCACGGTCGATCACTCCGTTCGGGGTCAATTCAATGATTCTGTTACAGACGGTTTGCAGCAATTCGTGGTCATGAGATGACAATAAAATATTTCCTTTAAAATTACTGAGTGAGTTATTGAGCGTGGTGATGCTTTCCAAATCTAGGTGGTTGGTAGGCTCATCCATCAGCAGAACATTCGCACGCTGCAGCATCATTCTGCTGAACATACAACGCATTTTTTCCCCACCGGAAAGTACGGTGCAGGATTTCAAAGCTTCATCTCCTGAGAAGAGCATTCTGCCTAGGAATCCGCGCATATATTCTTCGTGTCTTTCTTCATCATTTTTTGTAAACTGACGGAGCCAATCCACTAAATTCAGGTTTTTATCCTGAAAAAATTCGGTGTTGTCGAGCGGAATATAAGATTGGTTGGTGGTAACTCCCCAGTGATATTCGCCTCCGTTTGGTTTTGCATTTCCGGAGATAATTTCAAAAAATTCTGTAATAGCGAGAGAGTTTTTGGAAATAACAGCGACTTTATCTCCTTTTTTTAATTTAAAATCAATGTTGGAAAAAAGCAATTCTCCGTCTTTTGTTTTCTGAAGATCTTTCACTTCCAGGATTTGATCTCCTGCTTCTCTTTCCATTTCAAAAATAATGGCAGGATAGCGTCTGGAACTTGGTTTGATGTCTTCAATACTCAGTTTGTCCAACATTTTTTTTCTCGCAGTGGCTTGTTTCGCTTTAGCAACATTGGAACTGAACCTTGCGATGAATTCCTGAAGTTCCTTTTTCTTATCTTCAGCTTTTTTATTTGCCTGAGCTCTTTGTCTCGTTGCCAATTGTGAAGCCTGATACCAGAAGGAATAATTTCCGGTATAAAGGTTCAGTTTCGAGTAATCCAAATCGCCGATATGGGTACACACAGTATCCAGAAAGTGTCGGTCGTGCGATACCACGATGACGGTATTTTCATAATCTGCCAGAAAATCTTCCAGCCAGGAGATGGTTTCGATATCTAAGTCGTTCGTAGGTTCATCCAGGATTAAAACATCTGGATTTCCAAAAAGCGCTTGTGCGAGAAGCACTTTCACCTTATCTTTATTTTCAAGTTCACTCATCATTTGCCCGTGCATTTCATCTTTCACGCCTACGTTGGACAGCATGGTTTGTGCATCGGATTCTGCATTCCAGCCTCCCATTTCTTCATAAATAACACCGAGTTCGCCTGCCTTGATGCCGTCTGCGTCAGAAAAATCAGGCTTTGCATATAAGGTATCCATTTCTTCTTTGATATCGAAAAGTCTGGTGTTTCCCCGAAGTACAGTTTCCAACACAGTATATTGATCGTAGGCGTAGTGATCCTGCTCCAGAACAGACATTCTTTTTCCTGGCTCTAAAGATACATTGCCGGTAGTAGGAACTTGTTTTCCAGTTAATATTTTTAAAAAAGTAGATTTTCCGGCTCCGTTAGCACCAATGATACCGTAGCAGTTGCCTTTGGTAAACATGATATTCACATCGTCAAAAAGAACCCTCTTTCCAAATTGTAAAGATAGATTTGATACTGTTAACATATTGTTTTGTAAATTTGGTGCAAAAATACGAAAAGAAATTGGCTTTAAGCAGGTAACAGTTGATGCTCCACAACCGTTGGAATGAGACCAGTGCTTTCGGCGTAATTAATTTTAATAACATTGTTTAAAATTTTATAAGCATATTCTGAACAAATTGTTCAAAATTTGTAACGAAAATATGAAGATCGAAAAAACCGTCAATATTTTTAATAAAAGAGCCCGGTATGAGTACGAGATTTTGGATCAGCTCGAGGCGGGTCTGGTTCTGACAGGAACCGAGATTAAGTCCCTTCGTTCCTCCAGAGCGAGTATTACGGAGGCGTTTTGTCAGTTCATCGATGGCGAACTTTATATCATTAACATGATGATTGATGAATATAAACTGGGAACCTTTTATAACCATAAAACCAAAAGAGAGCGTAAGTTGCTGCTTCATAAACGGGAGCTTCAGAAATTTGAGAAAAAACTCAAAGATGCCGGGAACACCATTGTTCCATTAAAACTGTATATTAATGAAAAAGGCAAGGCTAAGGTTTTAATCGCTTTGGCACGAGGCAAAAAGCTTTATGATAAAAGAGAAAGCATCAAAGAGAGAGAAAATAAAAGAAACCTTGACAGAGTTCTTAAAAAAAGTTAAAAAAACTCGTAAAAACTTTGTTTATCAGGAAAAATTATATTTATTTTGCAATATCAATTATTTAATCATTTAATTCTATGAAAAATCTAAAATTAGGAATTTCAGCATTGGCACTTACAGTTGCCTCTACTGTGTTCGCTCAAACGAGCAATAACCCTTGGCTAATTGGGGTAGGAGCTCACGGAGTGAATCACATGGCCGTTGCAAATGGCGGAGTAGGTGAAAAATTTAATCACTTCCAAAGATTGTTCAATGTCGGTGATTATCATATTACGCCTCCACTTTCTAAACTAACAGTAGCCAGACATCTTGTTGGGCCCTTAGTGTTAGATTGGCAAACTTCCGTAGGTAATGTACCCAACGCAAGATTTAATATGGGTAAAGAATTCATGTTAATGACCGGACTTGGTCTACAATTAAAAGCAAACGCTCTATGGAACGAAGAATCATGGTTTGATCCGTATCTGAGAGTAGGTGCAAGTTATTTGAGACATGATTATTCCGGAGTTATATTCCCGACTTATGATGCCGCAAATGATGTCATGGTAAACTATGACGACAATAACTCCAGCGGAAAAGCAAATCACTTTGCTATGCCGTTTGGTTTGGGATCTAATTTCTGGATTACTAAGAACTTCGGTCTTGGAATTCAGGGAGATTATGTATCTACACCTTTCAATGATAAAGGAAACGCTCCTAACTTCTGGCAAGCATCTGCTTCTATCTTATTCAGATTCGGACAGAGAGACAGAGACGGAGACGGAATCTTAGATAAAGACGATTTATGTCCAGATACTCCAGGATTACCAGAATTCCAAGGATGTCCTGATACGGACGGAGATGGAATTCCTGACAATTTGGATGACTGTCCGGATGTTGCAGGTCCTGTGGAAAACAACGGTTGTCCTTGGCCAGATACTGACGGTGACGGTGTAATCGACAAAGATGATAACTGTCCGGATGTACCTGGTCCAGTAGAAAATCAAGGTTGTCCTTGGCCAGATACTGACGGAGATGGAATCCTAGATAAAGACGACGCTTGTCCTACAATTCCAGGTCTTCCTGAATATAACGGATGTCCTAAGCCAAAAGAAGTAACTCAAGTAGAAGTTGAAAAAGAACTGAAAGCGGTTTATTTCGATTTTGATAAAGCGACCATCAAGGCAGAATCTAACGGTGCATTGAATACTGCTGCAGATATCATCAAAAAAGATGGTGGTAGATTCTTACTCGTAGGTGAAACTGATAAAAAAGGTTCTGAAGCTTACAACCTGAACTTGTCTCAAAGAAGAGCTGCTGCTGTAGTTGCTGCTCTGGATGCAAGAGGAGTTGATCCAAGCGTTCTGAAGTCTATCGGAGTTGGTGAGCAAAATGCTAAGGTGCCTGAAAATGCATCTAATTCAGAAAGAGAAGCTGACAGAAAAGTAACCGTAAGATACGTTGGTGATGATGCTGAATGGAACAAATACCAAAAATCTGATGTAGTTGCTCCAAAGAAAAGAAAATAATAATTTTCAAATCATAATGAACACCCTCAATATTTGAGGGTGTTTTTGTATTTTTGTACTCTAAATTTTATAATAGTATGGGTCGCGCATTCGAATACAGAAAAGCATCGAAAATGGCACGTTGGGATAAAATGGCCAAAACGTTTTCCAGAATTGGGAAAGATATTGCATTAGCCGTGAAAGCCGGTGGACCTGATCCTGATGCTAATCCGGCCTTACGGCGTTGCATACAGAATGCAAAAGGTGCCAATATGCCTAAGGATAATGTGGAAAGAGCTATTAAAAAAGCCAGCGGTGCAGATGCTGAAAACTATGAAGAAGTGTCGTATGAAGGTTACGGACAAGGTGGTGTCGCTTTTTTTGTAGACTGTACTACGAATAATCCGACACGAACGGTGGCCAACGTAAGAGCGATTTTCAATAAATTTGACGGAAATCTTGGGAAAAACGGCGAACTGGCTTTTATCTTCGATCGGAAAGGAATTTTCACCCTTGATAAACTTCAGATAAACTTGGACTGGGACGATTTTGAAATGGAAATGATCGACGGAGGTGCAGAAGAGATCGATTCCGATGAGGAAGAGGTAATGATTACGACGGCTTTTGAAGATTTTGGATCCTTATCTCACAAATTGGAAGAATTGGGAATAGAACCCAAAAGTGCCGAACTCCAGAGAATACCCAATACAACCAAGGAAATGAATCACGATCAGTTCAAAGCCAATATGAAAATGTTGGAACGTTTTGAAGAAGATGATGATGTCCAGAATGTCTATCACAATATGGAGATTTCCGATGAACTCCTTGAAACACTTTAAAAGATAACACTGAATTAATAAGTAGTTTATTTTCAATTAGTTTCTTTGCATAAAATCATTATGAAGAGAAACGTTGATTTGGTCGTTATTTCGGATGTGCATTTAGGGACTTACGGATGCAAAGCCAAAGAACTCGCCAGATACCTGAATTCTATTCAGCCAAAGATGCTTGTTCTGAACGGAGACATTATTGATGTCTGGCAGTTCAAAAAATCTTATTTCCCAAAATCCCATCTCAAAATCATCAAGAAAATTATTTCTTTTGCTACTGAAAATACCGAAGTGTATTATATTACGGGCAATCATGATGAAATGTTCAGAAAATTCAGGGATTTTCAGTTGGGAAAACTGAAAGTGTGCAGCAAACTTTGTGTGGATCTCGGCGATCAGAAAGCATGGATTTTTCACGGTGACGTTTTCGATGCTTCAGTTCAACATTCTAAATGGCTCGCAAAACTAGGTGGAAAAGGATACGATCTCCTCATCATGATTAACAATATAGTGAACTGGGGACTTGCTCATATGGGAAAAGAGAAGTATTCCTTTTCTAAAAAAATCAAAAATAATGTAAAGAAAGCAGTAAAGTACATTAATGATTTTGAACATACTGCACTGGAACTTGCCATCGAAAATAATTTTGATTATGTGATTTGCGGCCATATTCATCAGCCACAGATGCGCAATTACACCAGCAAAAAAGGATCTTGCACCTATTTAAACTCTGGCGACTGGATCGAGAATTTGTCAGCTTTGGAATACAATAACGGAAAATGGGAGATTTTTTATTTCGAGGATCATAAGACAGTGCTCACAGATGAAGGAGCGGAAGAAATGAATGATCTTTCTTACTCTGATTTTCTACGAATTATAACTCAGGTTTCCTGATGAAAATATTGTACGCCTTTCAAGGAACCGGAAACGGACATATTGCCAGAGCGCAGGAAATTATCCCAATTCTTAAAAAATATGCGAAGGTGGATACCCTTATCAGTGGTCATCAGTCTCAGCTTCAACTGGAGGGATCTATTGATTTTCATCATCAGGGAGTTTCACTTTTATACAATGCAGCAGGCGGGATTTCCTATAGAAAAATTATTCTTCAGAATAATTTCCTGAATGCGATAAAAGATATCAATTCGATGAACTTGAAAGGCTACGATTTGATTATCAATGATTTCGAGCCACTAACAGCATGGGCTTGTAAAGTGAGAAACCTCAGAATGTTGGAACTTAGCCATCAGGCATCCATGAGTTTTAAAGAAACACCTAAGCCTGAGAAGAAGGATTTTCTTGGTGAAATGATTCTGAAATATTATGCTCCGAGTGACTATAAAATTGGTTTTCATTTTGAAAATTATCATCTCCAAATCAAAAAACCGGTAATTCGAAAAAAGATCCGAAATCTGAATCCCGATAGAAAAGGATTTTATATCGTGTATCTTCCCAGTTTTTCAGATGAGAATATTCTAAAAATTCTTCATCAGATTCCCGTCGAATGGAAGATTTTTTCCCGATGCAGTTCCATTATTTACACAGATAAAAACGTAGACGTGTATCCTGTAGATGAGGTTCAGTTTCTTAAATATTTTGAAAATTGTGAAGGAATATTATGCAATGCCGGATTCGAAGGGCCTGCCGAAGCACTTTTCATGGAGAAGAAACTGTTTGTAATTCCGATCCGCAATCAGTATGAACAGGAGTGTAATGCAGAAGCAATGCGACGGATGGGAATACCTAATTCTAAATCTTTAAATGTGGAGGAAATTAAAAATTGGGTATCCTCCAGCGAGATTTTGAAGGTGGATTATCCCGATGAAATTGAAAGTATTATTGTTAATGAGGTGTTAACGTGTTAAGAAAATATCTTCTACATCATTCATTCTCGACATCACAGCACGGGCATAGGAACAATGCGGATACACTTTCCAGTTATTGTCGCGGGCAAATTTGATACCTTCTTCCACCAGATATTTTCCCATTCCGCGACCTTCAAACTGAGAGTGCACCAAAACGAAAGAAATGATCATTTTATTTTCATCAGGAAAGATGGTATAGGTCAATCTGCCTACTTCTTCGGTTTCTTTGTTCAATGTTATCACTCCACCGTTCCCCGATCTGTTGTTTTCAAAATTCATATTATATTTGTTTTGTTAAAGATAACGGTATTCGTCGGGAAGGCTTTATAGAATTCAGTTTCTCTTTTTTAAATTTTAAAGAAAACGTAATATTGCAACAAAGGTTAAGAAAACTGAAATGACTTTTTGATGAAATTATTTTAGTTTTGAAATAATCAGTATCAAATGGACAAACCAATCTATCAAAAAAATACGGAAGAAACTTTATTATTTAACAAACTCAGGAAACGGGTGAAAGATCGTGTTGCTTCCATACCTGAGAACCGTGACGTTTCCATTCAGTGGAAAGTGATTATTTTACCTTTATTGTACTTCGGTTTGTATACGGCGGCACTTGTTAACGCCCAATATCTATTTATGTACAGTGTGCTTTTTGCTTCAATGGGGATTCTACTCGTGCTCATTTACCTCAACCTGATTCATGAAGCCGCCCACAACAATATATTTAAAAGCAAGAAATTAAATGCCTTGGTCCTGAGAATTTTCGATTTGGTAGGAGCAAATTCCTACATTTGGAAAAAGCGCCATATCGTTAGCCATCATGCCTATCCTAATGTTGACGGATGGGACACGGATATTGAACAAAGCGGAGTTTTAAAAATCTACCCCCATATAGAACCAAAAGGAATTCAGAAAATACAGCACCGCATTTTCTTCCTGATTTACCCATTATACTTATTTAACTGGATGTTTATCCGGGATTTCCGAGATTTTTTTGATAAAAACAGAATCATTCTCAAAACTCAGGGTGCGATACCTTTAAGTGAAAAAATAAAAATGATCATTTTCAAACTATTTTATTTTTTCTATCAGATTGCTGTTCCCGTTATATTCTTTGAAGCGTCATTAGGATTAGCTTTAGGAGCCTGGCTTATTCAGATTATGGTGGCCAGTATATTCGCTCTTTTTGTGTTATTGCCGTTACATCCGCTTCCTGATAATGAATTTCCGCAGTTGGATGAAGAGAAAAACCTGCCCTATAGTTGGCTAAGGCATCAGTTTGAAGTAACAAACGATTTAAAAGAAAATAATTGGTTTGTAAGGCATGTTCTGGGCAATTTCAATTATCATGTTGCGCATCATCTTTTCCCAAATTACAGTTATGCTTATTATGATGAAATTACGGACGAAATCAAAGAATTTGCCCGGGAAAATAACCTTAACTATAAGCGATTCTCAATGTTTACGGCACTTGGCAAGCATTATCAGCTTTTAAAATCCAATGCCACTTCCATCAGCGAGGTCATGGAAGAAACGATGTAAGGACTAAATCTCAGGGTGTCTTTCAAAGGATTGGTTGGGATCGAAAAGATAACGATAAGTAGCCAGTTTTCTTGTTACTTGTGCATCTAAATTCTTGGCGATCTTCATCATTTTCGGATTGAAATCGCCAATCCACTGAAGTTCTGTTTCCTGAAATGTGGTGTGTTCCCTCAGATGTTGGGTTCCTTCCCATATCATAAATCCTTCGATGCCGGTTCGTTGCCATTCAGGAACTACGCCAAATACGATGCCCACCATTTTGGAGTTTTTCCGGAACTTCTTGATCCACAAGAATTTTAATTTTTCTAATAAACCAAATCCTCCGTTCAGGTATTTGAACCATTGATTCAAATCCGGAATGTTGATCCACATTGCTACCGGTTTTTCATTTTCATAAACAAACCAGGCAATATGTTCATTGATCACGGGTTTCATAGAACGGAACATTCTCAATGTTTTTGCAACAGAGATTTGTTTCCCGCTTTCATGGCTTGCCCAGGCTTTATTGTAAACTTCCGTGAAATCTTTGGCGAATTTTTCCAGCCGGTTTTTTGTCAGAGGCCTGGCTTTGATGGCCGGATTTCTGGAATGCTTGGAATGCATCATCGTAAATGCTCGGGAAACAGGTGCGTAAATTGAACGGCTGTAGCAAAGCTGTTGAAAATATTCTTTAAAACCATAGTTTTCAAATAGCTGCTGGTAATAGGGAGCATTATAGTTCATTGCATACAGCGGCTCATGAAAACCGTCGATCAGTACGCCCCAGAATTTGTTGCGCTCGCCAAAATTAATGGAACCATCCATGGCTTCCATTCCTCTTTCCTGAAGCCAGTTTTTGCAAAAATCAAAAATAAAATAAGCGGTTTTCTGATCATTAATACAGTCGAAAAAACCGATTCCGCCGGTTGGTTGATTGTTTTTATAAGATGGATTAACAAAAACGGCGACTTTTCCTACCGTTTGTCCGGCATTATTTTCGAAAAGAAATCTCTCGCATTCTCCTCTTTCAAAAAGTTTGTTTTTTTTTCTGTCAAATACTGCTTCAATATCCTTGTTTAGAGGGCGGATGTAGCTTTTATCATCTTTATAAAGCCGCGCAGGAAATTCGAGAAATTCTTTTTTTTGTAGGGAGCCGCTTACATGTACCGCTTTCAGCATAGAACTAATTTAGCGTAACGAAAGTACTGTTTTTTTGGTTAAAATTAAAATATAAACACCATTTAAATTCCTTAATTTTGCTGAATACAATGCTTCTATGAAAGATATTTTTGATAATGACGATGACGTTTTTACCGGAAAAGAACATACTCCCATTCGTGCGGATGCCTTCCAACTGTCGCCGGAAGAGAAGATTCAGAAGATAGAAAAACTTTTCGGTGAAATCATGGAAACTTTAGGTCTGGATATGACCGATGATTCCCTGAAAGACAGCCCGAGACGCGTCGCAAAAATGTATGTGAACGAAATATTTGGTGGCCTTTTACCCGAAAATAAACCAGGAATTTCGACTTTTTCCAATAAATACAAATACCGCCAAATGCTGGTGGAAAAAGACATCACAGTCTAT
>JADMKO010000093.1 GCA_015478785.1 Chryseobacterium sp.
TTCTTCTATGGATCTCTTCAAAAGATCCGCAGCCTGAGAGATTTTGGCTGCTTGTTTGTCCTGATAATCAGAATAAAAGCGCAGATATTGGACTCTTCGTATGGCTTCTCCCAGATTTTTGGAAGAAAGGACGAAAGTAACTTTGTTTTTGAGATCCCGGTTTTTATAAGCATTCACGAGTACCTTGGCATAGTTTTGCCGCAAAACAGCCAACTCACGGTTCTGCCTGTTGATCTCCAACTGACGAAGATAAATGTCATCTTCTATAAATCGTTTTTCCTTTTGTGTATTTTGGTAAACTTTTTCGCGGAGTTCTATTTTTTTCTTTACACCTTCAAGATAGGCGACGGAGAGCCGGGATTCACTCCGGGTTTTGGCAAGTTGTGAATTGATGCCGGCAATTTGTTTTTTTAATTCTGCATTCTGTTGTTGCAGCTGTTCTTTTTTTTGGCCAAATAAAATTCCGAACAATAAAACCGCACCTACAAGACCAATTTTTTTCATCATCAGATTTCTATTTTCTTATAACTTCCGGGAACGGAAAAAGGAGTGTTAATTTTGGAATCATCAAATTTCGTGTTTTCCAGCATAATTTGCCCTGCTTTTGCCCCTTTTATAATTATTTTAACATTTTTTGGCAAACGGTAATTCCGGAAGTTTTCCCAGTTGTCGTAGCTTACTTCCAGCGCATCCGCTGATTCAATATCCTGCATAACCACCTGTATCAGATCGTAATTATTGGCATAATGCAATTCCACCTGATACTCTCTGATGCTTCCGTTCGATTCCATTTTTTGATTGATCACTGAAGCCATTTTATATCCGGACGTGGTTTTCGTGAGCATGAATTCTCTGCTGCTGATTCTGATAAACGTTCTTCCCATCAGGAGCTTTTCCAGGCTTTTATAGTTGATGAAATTGGTGTTCAGCAGGCTGTTGAGGTAGTCGAAATCTGAATCAATATACGTTTTGTCAGCCCTGTTGAAAGCTTTGATGCCGTCTGGAGTTGCAATACCACGGGCAACATTGATAAAGAAAGCGGTGAGATTCATCCAGACCTTTTGGTTGTTTTCGATATAGATTGTCGCATCCAGCGTAGGAAGGTACGTTTTGTCTGTTTCAACACTCAGTTTGCTGGAGATTTTCACCTGCTCAAACTGAGGCGGCAACAGCACATTTTCATAAAAAACGAGATCAGCATTCATCGGTTTGCTGAGATCTTTGGGAAGATTCATCGCCAGGCTGTCGGCAGCACTGTCAGTTTCTACCGCTTTTTTGGCTTTGCACGACCCAAGAAAAAGGGCTGCAAGAAGGATGAGTACTGGTATTTTCATCTGATTGTGAGTGTTATAAGACTTGTGGGTAGAGACTTTACAATATTAACGCCAAACCACACAAAATGTTTTGTGTGGTTTTTGGTAAAAGAAAAGTTTTTTTCAAAGAAGATTAAGCCTTAGAATGAAAGTCCAGCACAGAAAAATCACCGAGAGAAATTTCCCTCGAAACTCCAAAATACTGAGCGGAATTTCCGATCATAGAATTGCTGAGGTTTCCGTGGTCAATCAGGGTGTTTTCCTGAATGAGGGAGTTCTGGATGTTCGAATTTTCAATCCGAGTTCCGTTTCCGAGGGATACACAAGGGCCGATTTTTGAATTTTTGATGACCACATTTTCTCCGATAAAGCACGGTTGGATAATCAGACTGTTCTCGATTTTTGCTGTATCGGGAAATATCATAAATTCATGTCTTTCATAATCCAGAATTTTTCCGTTGGTTTCCACGGTCGCATTTTTATTGCCGCAGTCCATCCAGTCGTCCACCTTCCCCAAAGAAAATTTAGCTCCTTTTCCGCGGAGATTTTCTAAAGCAGTAGTCAGCTGATATTCGTTCCCTTGCTTTATGTCATTAGTCATGATGTAGTTAATTTCCTCCATCAGCTTTTCCGCAGAATTGAAATAATAAATCCCGATAATGGCCAGATCTGAAACAAAATCTTTAGGTTTTTCTATAAAATCGGTGATGAAACCGTAGTCATCTAATTTCACCACTCCAAAAGCTGAAGGATCCTCCACTTTCTTTACCCAGATCACCCCGTCTGAATTTTTGTCCAGATCGAAATCTGCGCGAAAAAGCGTATCGGCAAAGGCAATCACCACATCTCCCTGCATGGATTCTTCGGCACATTTGATGGCGTGTGCAGTTCCCAGAGGTTCATCCTGAACATAAATGCTGCCTTTTGCGCCCAGTTTTTCAGCGATCTGAAGCAGTTTTTCTTCTACTTCACATCCAAAATCGCCAATAATAAAGGCGATTTCTTCAATAGGTTCGCCGGCTACTTTTGCGATATCTTCTACAAGACGCTGCACAATGGGTTTGCCTGCAATAGGAATCAGTGGTTTAGGAACGGTGAGGGTGTGAGGTCTCAGTCTGGAGCCTCTTCCTGCCATAGGGACAATAATTTTCATGAATTTGAATAAATATTAATGAGTTATTAGAATTTTAATGAATGGAAGTGCTTCCAAAACCTCCCGTACCGCGCTGCGACTCTTCCAGAACCGAGGTTTCTTCCCAGGTAGCACATTCGTGCCGGGCAATCACCATCTGTGCAATTCTGTCGCCGTCTTTCACGGTAAATTCAGTATCGGAAAGATTGATCAAAATCACCCCGATTTCTCCCCGGTAATCTGAGTCCACCGTTCCCGGAGCATTCAGAACCGTAATTCCGTTTTTCAACGCCAGTCCACTTCTGGGGCGTATCTGTGCTTCAAAACCTTCAGGCAATTCGATAGAAAGTCCCGTCGGTACCAGTTTTCTCTGCAAAGGTTTCAGCGTCACCGGTTCCTCCAGATCTGCGTACAGATCCATTCCTGCTGCACATGGCGTCTGGTATTTCGGGAGACTGTGTTTTGACTTATTGATGATTTTTATGTTCATTTCTTTATTTTATGTAACATCCTTGCGGGAATCAGCTTTTGGTTGATAATAAAAACCGCTGCTAAAACTAAGAAGATTATATTTCCCAGCAAAATGTATTGTTTCAAATTTTGGTAATATGCCAATGCAACTACGATGGTGATTAAAATAATGACGGTATTCCTGTAAAAATGATAAGGAATCGGGAATCTGGCCTGTCCCCAAATCAGCGAAATCATCATCATGACAAAATACGCAGCTAAAGTAGCCCAGGTAGAGGCCCAATATCCAAATTGGGGAATGAAGACCACATTAATCACAATGGTTACTGCAGCTCCTGCCACAGAAATATAAGCGCCATACACCGTTCTGTCCGTCAGTTTATACCACACCGAAAGATTCAGATAAATTCCCAGAAAAAGTGTTGCTATAAACAGCACCGGAAGAATATCAATGCCTATAAAATACGCCGGATTTCGAAGATACATCGGTGCGAGCCAACTGAGATTTACCGTCAGAAAGAGGATGATAAGACAGTTGGCCGTGATGAAAACATCCATCAGCCGGGCATAGGTCGCCCTTGAATTTTCATTTTTAGAATGACTGAAGAAGAAAGGTTCAACTCCCAGAACATACGCCTGTTTGAAAAGCAAAACAAAGGTGACAATTTTCGTTACTCCTCCGTAAATTCCTAACTGTTCCTGAGCAATACCGTCGGGTAACAGGAATTTCAGAAACTGCCGGTCCAGGGTTTCATTCACAATTCCGGCCAATCCTGCAAACATAATAGGGAGCGAATATTTCAGCATTTTCTTCCAAAGTGTTGGGTCAAAATGTCGGATTCTGGCTGCGAATAGCTCACCGCTCAATAGAAGGAAAGTCACTGCGCTTGCGATAAGATTGGCAACAAATACATATCCGATTCCAAATTCCG
>JADMKO010000094.1 GCA_015478785.1 Chryseobacterium sp.
TATCGCTGCACTAAGCGCAGGGGAAGGACTGGAAATGCTGGCAGAAAATAAAAACATCAGTGTCGTCCTGATGGATATGATGATGCCTCAGATGGACGGATATGAAGCCATCGCACAAATCAAAAATGACGAAAAACTGTCAGGAATTCCTATTATCGCCATTACAGCACAGGCCATGACGGGAGACCGGGAAAAATGTATGGCCGCTGGTGCAGACGGCTATCTTTCGAAACCGGTAAATGTGGACGAGCTTTTGCTTCTTCTTAATGATTTAATGAAATAAAGTGAATTCTGAGCGTAATGACGAACATATAGAAACCCTGCTTTCCGATATTCTTGAAATCTATGGTTATGATTTCACGGGATATTCACGGGCTTCGCTGAAACGGAGAATTGTGCGGCTTTATGAGCTGGACGGTTTTGTAAGTTTTGCGGAATACCGTTATAAAATCAGAACTGAGCCGGGTTATTTCAACCGTTTTCTGGAGCAGATCACCATCAATGTGACTGAAATGTTCCGCGATCCTGAGTTTCACAAAACGCTGAGAACAGAAATTCTGCCCCGTCTGGGTACCTACCCTTTTATCAGGATTTGGATTGCGGGATGCAGCACCGGGGAAGAAGCCTACTCCGTTGCGATTTTTCTGAAGGAACTCAATCTGCTTCACAAATCCTTGATTTACGCTACCGACATCAACAGTGCTGTGCTGGAAAATGCTGCTCAAGCCATGATTCCGCTGAGCAAAATAAAACTGTATACCGAAAATTATATCGCTGCAGGTGGAAGCGCCAATTTTTCAGATTATTATACCGCCAATTATTCTCTTGGAAAACTGAATGATGAGTTGAAATCCAAGATTATTTTCTCCACTCATAATCTGGTCACCGATCATTCATTTAACGAATTTCAGCTGATTCTTTGCCGCAATGTGGTGATTTATTTCGACCGGCCACTGCAGGATAAAGTCTTCGAGCTTTTTGACGGCAGCCTTCAGCAATTTGGATATCTGGCATTAGGAACAAAGGAAACGTTAGATTTCTCCCGCGTTTCCAAAAACTATGAACGCCTGAAAGGCGTAAAAATTTGGCGCAAAATTCATTGATATGAAAGCATGTGAAGCATTGGTAATAGGAGGTTCGGCAGGCAGTCTGGATGTACTTTTGAAAGTATTGCCGGAACTGAATCCTGAGCTTTCCTTTCCTGTCATCATTGTGTTGCACCGCAAATCCGGAAAAGACAGCATCCTCACCGATCTGCTTTCTGCAAAAACCCAACTTCCGGTAAAAGAAATTGAAGAAAAGGAAACGATTCGGCCAACAACGGTGTATATTGCACCGCCCAATTATCATGTACTCATCGAAAATAACAGGACTTTCTCGCTCGATGCTTCGGAAAAAGTGAATTTCTCCCGGCCTTCAATTGATGTTGTTTTTGAAAGCGCAGCTCAGGTTTATAAGGAAAATCTGGTCTGTTTATTGCTTTCCGGTGCCAATAATGACGGCACTTCCGGGCTGCAAAAAGTAAAACAAAAAGAGGGCACCGTCATTGTTCAAAAACCAACCTCCGCAGCGGTGAGTTTTATGCCCGAATACGCAATGGAACACGTAGAAACCGATGCCATTCTGGATACCGAAGAAATGGCTTCCTATATCAACAATCTCAACACATAATGATGAACAACAACATGCAAAAGAAAGTTTTTATTTTTGATGACAACCTCGAAATTCTGGAGATGTGTACCGAAATCCTGGAAGATTTGGGCTGTGAAGTGAAAACCTCTCCCACTACCAACGGGATTGAAGACCAAGTAGCCGATTACATGCCGGATCTGATTTTCATGGATAACTGGCTTCCGGATATCAGCGGTGTCGAAGCTACCCGACTTTTGAAAGCGAATGATCAACTTAAAGATATTCCCGTCGTTTATTTTTCTGCCAACAGCAACATCGAAGAACTGGCTGCAGAAGCTGGAGCCAACGACTATCTGGCCAAACCTTTCGATATTGATTTTTTTGAAACCATCGTGAAAAAACACACTGAATCTGTAGCAAAATAGAAAACAAACCTGTGTCGAAAGCCAATTATTAAACAAGATATATCATGATATTCAAAGACCAAAATACGGCATTGCTGACCGTGGGGAATCGGCTGCAAAAGAGATATTTCAATAAATCTGTTTGGAGGAATCGGCAAACCCGAACCTTTAAAACACAAATATTCAGGGTTTTGGTCGCGTAGAATTGATGATGAACACCGGCTAATTTATAGATACAATGAGGATGAAATACTCATTGCCAAATGCAGATTTCACTACCACTAAAGGATTCTTTCTTCCACTAATAAGTCATAGCTTTTGCGCTATCATTGATTTGTCACGACAAGGCATTCAAAATTTCTCATTGAACTTTCCCTGTTATTTTTTATTTTTCAGTTTGGCAATCACTTTCAACAGGGTTTCTCTGTTTTTGGCTTCGTGATAAAAACGAGGCAGTTTTTCGAGCAAGGTAAAATGCGAGCGGTCTTTGTGTTCACGCAGCGTGGCAGAAATATAAGCTTCCAGATAATCGAGGTGTTCGCCGTTGTAAGCCCAGAATATTTCGTTTTTAAAAGGTGCAGCATACCATAAATCCGCCTGAAAATAAACATGAGCCGCATCAATAAAATGCCCTTTCATTCCCAATATTTCTACCTCCGTTCCTGTGGTTTTTGTGTAACCACATTGCAGACAATAGAGCCGTGCTTCCTTTTTTCCATGATCTGCTTTTGCCGTTGCTTTCTTTCCGCAGCCTGGACATACGACTTCCACTGTATCCTGAAAATCGCTAAGCGTGTGATTTTGATCCTGAAAACGAGGCATAAGAGGTTTTTAAATTACAGTTCTGATTTGTGTTTAGCACCGGCTTTTTTAAGGAGTAGATAATATTCGCGAAGCCCTTTCTCGACTGCGTTTCCTTTGTTTTGTTTTATTTTATCATCAAGGTAATCAAGAACGGTCTTCCCATCAGTTTCATCAATCTTGTTGAAGTTCACCTTCCAATCGACAACATCATAGATAAACATATCAAATTGCATGCTTATGGCATATTTTATCAAGCTTCCCTTAGTAGTGTCGAACTGAGTATTACTACATATAAGAGTCGCTTCATTTGCATTCCAAACATTTGCAATTTTTGATCTTATCTCTTCTTCACTATCTTTAGTCGGATCCACACAAGCAGCCTCATAAATTTTTCTTTGATAGATATATTTAAAATTACCCTGTGAATCGTCATCTGGCGTTCGATCACCAACGAATCCACACAACCCACGAAGCTTCTTCGGGTTCGGGCAGGGTGAGGTTTCGGGTTCGGCGGTTTGGGCAAATGCGAATGAGGTGCTGAATAGAAACAGGAAATATAAAAAATGTTTTTTCATTGGTTATAGTTTTAAATGGGCAATACAATTTTCATAATTCTGACTTATGCTTAGCCCCAGCTCTCCGTAACGAGCTATAGTATAAACTCAAAACTCGCTCTAGAGAAGTACCCTTGGCTTTCTCCATCTGATATTTCACATAATCGAGAACCGTTCTGCCGTCAGTTTCGTCCACCTTATTTAAGTTTACTTTCCAAATCGCCATGTCAAAAATAAAGCTATCGAAAGTCATATTGACCGCGAAC
>JADMKO010000095.1 GCA_015478785.1 Chryseobacterium sp.
AAGATTCTATTTCGAGTTGTTTGAATGATATTGTATCTGCATTACAAAGAGGATGCTGGTCAGATACTATACAAAGCATTTTATCTTTCTTAATGGGCACGACATCTAATGACTTTACCGTAGGTAAATTAAGGAAAGCACAGTCAATTTCCCCATTTACAAGTTCTTGCTCCAAGGCTAAATAATTCCCTTCGCACAATTTTGTATCGATTCCCGGATGATGATCTTGGAATTGTTTGATAATAGAGGGGAGCCACTGAGAAGCCACACTAGAAAATGTACCAATTCTAACTGTTCCGGTTTCTATTCCATTAATTGCGGCAGCTTCCTGCAACATTTTTTCATTTAAAAGAAGAATCTCTCGCATATGCTTCAACATTTGCTCACCGTTTTCAGTAATGGAGATGCCGGATTTCCCCCTGTTCAGCAGAGAAAACCCCAACTCATTTTCCAAGCTGGCCATGGTATGGCTGATACCGGATTGCGTTAATCCTAGAATCATTCCTGCTTTTGTTAAACTGCCACATTCCACTACCGTTTTAAAAACTTCGAACCGATTAAGCGTCATGAATCCGCCCCCATTTTAGCCATTAATTTCACTCATACCTCGGATTAAAAACCTTCATTTTACTAATGATAAATGATTCCTTATAGTAAAAGCAATAAGTATTGAAAAAATTCAGACTTTTAAATAAAGCGGTAAAAAATTAGCTTTAATGGAAATTTTACAAGCAGTTTGGTATTTTAAAAAAATTGAAAGCGTTATCAATTTAGTGTAGTAAAAGTTAATCAGCGAAATTATTTCTCGGTACAAAATTTATACTCAAGAGAATCCCATCCAAAATCTTTAGCTTCGTATTGAACTATAGGTATTATATGGACAGATTTTAAAATAACAGAGTAAAGATTATTTTCCATAAAAGGAGAGATCGACTATGAACTTAAAAGTAAAACTATCCGTAAATGAAATCCTACAAAACAAACTTTTCCTAAACGCCGAATTAGCAGCGGGCGAAAAGGGTTTAGGGCGCCTCATTCGATGGGTTCATGTTACTGAAGTGGACTCTATAGAAAATTTATTGAGTGGGAACGAATTACTTCTCGCCACCGGAATCGGCTGGAAACAAGATAAAGAAGTGTTTATTTCAATGGTTCAACAAGCAATTGATGCCAATGCAGCAGGAATTTGTATCGAGTTGGGTGATTATATCACTGAAATACCGCCAGAAGTAATTCATTTAGCGGATTCACATGGCTTTCCATTAATCGTCTTCACTAAAAAAGTGCGATTTATTGATATTACGCAGGAAATCCACAGTCTTTTAATCGAAAAACATTATAAAATTTTGTCTGATTTAGAAGAGTATTCAAATCATTTAAACCAGCTGTTGCTGTTTTCAAATCCACATCAAAAAATCCTTGAACTCATTCACGACCACTTGAAAATGACTGTAGTATACATTACAAATAACGGTGAAGTTCAAATCATTTCCAAAAAAACGAAAGCAGAAGAAAAAGTATTGGCAGAGCTTTTCAAAAGCAATAATATGCCTCAGCATATGAATGTTGCTCATCAAGCGGTCCAAGCTTTAAGTCAAACATTTGCCGACCTTTTTGTTCTTTCAGAAACAGAGGATATTACAGAATTCGATTTCCTTATTTTAGATCGAAGCGCAGTGGCGTTGGCGCAAAGCCTATTACGCGAATTGTATATTGAGGAACAGCGTAAAACTAAAGAAGCAGAATGGGTGCGAAATTGGCTGGAAGGGAATAACTGTACGGAACAAACCCGAAAATACCTTTTTGAGCTTAACCTTGGTTTTGAATTGAACAAAAGTTCGGTATTGCTTTGTAAATCCAATAACTCTAACATAACAAACTCTGAGTTTAATTACTTGAAAGTGTATTGTCATTCCATTTTCGAACAAAGGGGAATTTACATTCTTTCGCATGTTGAGAAAAATCAAGTTTTCTTCATTCTGCTGAATAAATGGAAACCATGTGATTTCAAACAGCGGATCCAAGAAGGAGTCGAAGCTTTAAAGAAATCTGACTTTGTAAAAAAACAGCAATTCAGCCAACTGGAGTTTAGTGTAGGAAAGTTTGTCGAAAGTCTAGAACAAATACAAAACAGCTATCAAACGGCAAAAGAAACGATGGGAATGCTCGAAAAGCTACCGCACCAATTATCAACATTCTTCTATGAAGACCTCTATATTTTCCGATTGGTGCTCGCAGCCCAGGATCAAGGAATTCTAAATGATTTTATCGGTGACTATTTGGGGCCGGTTATTGCGCAGGATCGTCAAAACAATGGCGAGTTACTGAAGACGCTTAGAATCTATTTGCAATGCAAAGGGGCAAAAAAAGAAACAGCCGAACAGCTGCATATTGTCCGGCAGACTTTGTATCACCGCCTTGAAAAACTGTATGAGTTGATTGGAAGAGATTTTATGGATTCGTATAAACGCCAGGCGATTGAAGTGGCTATTTCCGCTTATGAATACCTGTCAGCCTCTAAACCGGCTTCTGATTATGGCAAGCTTCCTAAAGTCGTCAACAGTATGTATTAATTCAGTAATTATATAGAAAGAAAAGGCCGGGAAAGCTGGATCAGGAAAATCTGATCTGGCTTTCTTATTTTACACTGTGTGCGAATCTTGTAATTTTTTCTAGAGAATGCAGAAAAAAATCAAGAAATCTTTTACACACTGTCTAATGGAGAACGCATGAATGACTTTTATAATTGAAACAAGGAATCAAGAAATTTTTATATCATAGGAGGAATCAGTATGGAACTTACAACAACTGCTCAAGCAATCAAAAACTACATTAACGGTGAGTGGATTGAATCAGTAAGTGGAAAAATTGAAGAAGTGCCAAATCCAGCAACCGGAGAAATTATTGCACGCGTTCCTCTATCAACCTTTGAAGATCTAGATCAAGCCGTCGCAGCAGCAAAAAAAGCATTTCAAACATGGAGAAAAGTAGCTGTCCCGCGTCGTGCCCGGATATTGTTCCGCTACCAGCAATTATTGGTTGAACACTGGGAAGAATTAGCAAGAATTATCACGGTTGAAAACGGAAAGAGCTACACCGAAGCTCATGGGGAAGTATTGCGCGGCATTGAATGTGTGGAATTTGCGGCAGGAGCTCCTACTTTAATGATGGGCAACCAGTTGCCAGATATTGCGACAGGTGTTGAGTCTGGAATGTACCGTTATCCAATTGGAGTTATTGGGGGCATTACACCATTTAATTTTCCAATGATGGTTCCTTGCTGGATGTTCCCGCTTGCCATTGCATGCGGAAATACCTTTGTGTTGAAACCGTCTGAACGAACGCCGTTATTGGCGAATCGCTTGGCTGAATTATTCAAGGAAGCAGGCCTTCCGGATGGTGTCCTGAACATTGTCCACGGTGCACATGATGTTGTAAATGGTATTTTAAATCATGAAGACATTAAAGCAGTATCCTTTGTAGGCTCTCAACCAGTAGCAGAATACATCTACAAAACAGCTGCAGCTAATGGAAAGCGCGTCCAGGCACTTGCCGGCGCTAAAAACCATTCCATCGTCTTGCCTGATGCGGAATTGGACAATACAGTGACAAATATTATCGGTGCTGCATTCGGTTCTGCCGGTGAACG
>JADMKO010000096.1:0-15240 GCA_015478785.1 Chryseobacterium sp.
TGAATGCTGCATTGATTTCTTTTTTCTGAGCGAAAACTAAGGTCGCAGAAATCAATGCCAAGCTTAAGATTATTCTTTTCATTGCTTTATATTTTTAAAATTTGTTTTGAGATCGTCGATTACTCTTCATCGTCGTTCTCCGGGTTTTCTTCTATTTTTTTATTTTCCTTTTCTTCTTCTTTTTCTATCTTTTTCATATAATTTTCATCGCCCATATTGGTAAATGAATTGTCACCCGATTGTGGTGCTTCTTTAAATTCAGGATTGCTGCTGTCCACATTATCAGATGGTACTTCCGGAGTTTCCAGATCTACTTCTTCCACTTCCTTATCCATTTCTACTTTAGCAATCGCTGCTATTTCGTCATTTTTCTTCAGATTGATTAATTTCACACCTTGGGTATTTCTTCCCATCACCCGTAGTTCATCCACACTCATTCGGATAGCTACACCGGATTTGTTGATGATCATTAATCCATCACCATCCTTAACATTCTGGATCGCAATAAGATTTCCTGTTTTCTCGGTAACATTCAGGGTGATAACACCTTTTCCGCCACGGTTGGTAATCCTGTAATCTTCCACAGCCGTTCTTTTTCCGTAACCTTTCTCAGAAACGACCAACACACTTTCGTTAGCCACATCTTCTGCGATAATCATTCCAATTACTTCATCATTATCTTCCAATGTAATTCCCCGAACTCCGATAGAACCACGGCCGACAGCACGTGCTTTTTCTTCCGGGAAACGGATACATTTTCCATTTTTGGTTGCGATCATAATTTCTGAACTTCCATCGGTCAGCCTGGCTCCCAAAAGTTGGTCATTATCCCGGATTTCAATGGCGTTAATTCCGTTGGTACGAGGCCTGGAGTAGGCTTCCAGAGAGGTTTTCTTCACCGTGCCATTTTTAGTAATCATCACCACATTCATCTGATTTACATACTCTTCATCTTTCAAATCATTGGTCCGGATATAGGCTTTCACTTTATCATCCGGTTCAATATTAATGAGATTCTGAATCGCCCGTCCTTTTGCTGTACGCGAACCTTCAGGAATTTCAAAAACTCTTAGCCAGTAACATTTGCCCTTTTCGGTAAAGAAGAGCATATACTGATGATTCGTTGCGGAAACAATGTATTCCAGGAAGTCCTCTTCACGGGTTGTTGCCGCTTTATTTCCTACGCCGCCTCTGCTCTGGATACGGTATTCTGAAAGCAAAGTTCTTTTGATATATCCCGCGTGAGAAATCGTAACCACCACATTTTCATTAGGAATAAAATCTTCAATGGACATGTCTCCACCTGCGTAATCTATTTCTGTTCTTCTTTCGTCACCATATTTTTCTTTGATCTCTTGCATTTCTTCCTTAATGATTTCATATCTTCTGCTTTCGTTGGACAAGATATCCTTCAAATCATTAATAAATGCCATAATTTCCTCATACTCAGCACGTATTTTATCGAGTTCCATTCCCGTAAGGCGTGCAAGCCTCAAGTCCAGAATCGCCTGAGCCTGAAGATCAGAAAGTTCAAATTCATTAATAAGGCCTTCCTTCGCTTGCTGAGGATTGGAACTGTTACGGATGATGGCAATAGCTTTATCCAGGCTTTCCTGAGTCGCAATTACCTTCATGAAGCCTTCCAGAATATGAGCCCGGTCCTGTGCTTTTTTCAGTTCAAATTCCGTTCTGCGTACCACTACTTCATGTCGGTGTGCCACGAAATGTTTGATGATATCTTTTAAGTTAAGCTGTTCCGGCCGGCCTTGTACCAGCGCAATATTATTTACGCTGAAAGATGTCTGAAGTGCTGTGTATCTATACAACAGATTGAGCACTACATTCGGAATCGCATCATTTTTCAGTTCATACACAATCCTCATCCCTCTTCTGTCGGACTCGTCGCGGATTTCGTAAATTCCAGGGATTTTTTCTTCTTTTACCAGTTCCGAAGTTCTGATAATCATGTCGGCCTTGTTCACCTGATAAGGAACTTCGGTAACAATGATCGCGTTTCGGTTTCCTACTTCTTCAAAATTAACCTTTGCTCGAATTACGATTCGGCCTCTTCCCGTATGTAGCGCATCACGAACGCCGTCATAACCATAAATAATACCGCCGGTTGGAAAATCCGGGGCAATAATATGCTGCATCAGTTCATCAATGGTAATATCGCGGTTATCGATGTAAGCGCAAATCCCATCAACGGACTCAGAAAGGTTGTGAGGAGCCATATTGGTCGCCATTCCTACAGCAATACCTGAGGCGCCATTCACCAGAAGGTTAGGAATTTTAGTAGGAAGGACGGTCGGTTCCGTCATGGAATCATCGAAGTTGTTCTGAAAATCCACAGTTTCTTTATCCAGATCGGCCAGAATTTCGTCAGAAATTTTCTTCAGGCGGGCTTCGGTATATCGCATCGCTGCAGGCGGATCTCCGTCCATAGAACCGAAGTTACCTTGTCCGTCCACCTGAGTATATCTCAAACTCCAGGGCTGCGCCATTCTTACCATGGCATCGTATACGGAACTATCGCCGTGCGGATGGTATTTACCCAAAACATCCCCTACAATTCTTGCTGATTTCAAATGTTTTCTATTGGAAAAAACATTCAATCCGTACATTCCGTACAGTACTCTTCTGTGAACAGGCTTCAGCCCGTCGCGCACATCCGGAAGTGCTCTGGAAACGATCACCGACATCGAATAATCGATGTAAGAAGATTTCATTTCATCAACAATATTGATCGGAATTAACCTTTCTCCTTCTGTATTCATATTCTTTTTTTAAATGATTTTCAACAGATTAAAATCTATGAAAATTTTCCTTATTTTTTAAAATTATAATAACGCACGAATTTACGAAAAAATACCGATTTTTGTGCTATAATTTATCCACAAGGATCATAAAATTTTATAGAAAATGAGCATCTTAAGCCTTACGTTTCACAGTACTGAAAACGCTTTTGCCCAATGGCAGGAATATACAGAAAACGAACTCCTGAATTTGGTGGAAAACCTGATGGATGTAGATCAATATATTTTTTCTGAAGTGGAAAGCAAGATGATCAGAGAAGGTAACAATACGAATTTGCTTCTGTTTTTTTCCACTGAAACGCTTCGCCGGGATTTCTTAGAAAGTGAACTGCTGAATATTGAAGAAAGAATTACAAGAAAATTTGGCACAGAAGTGATGATTTTCAGCACGCTTCTGAATCCCAAAAGTAACACTTTCGAAAAACAAAAAGCAGCGAAATAATCCGCTGCTTCGTGTACATTTTTTAATACTTCTTTTTATTTTTCTTGAATTTCTTGTGCTTTTTTGTTTGTCCGGGAGCATAATCCGTGGCTTTCCCACCATAAATTTTCTTCGCCTGTCCGGGTGGTAATCTTTTAGCTTTGTGATTTCCGTGTGCTCTTGCTACAATACGCCCGTTTTGATACACACTTCCGTTTCTATCGGTGTACACATCGCCTTGTCGGTACACTGTGCCATCCGGTGCGCGATAAACCCTTCCGTTATTGTTGTAAGGATCATTAACCGTGCCACAAGAAGTAACCCCAAAAAGCAATCCTACACCTAATAATATTTTGAAAACATTTTTCATTCTACAAATTTTAAAGTTCTCATCAAGATTTCAATGTTGATGCCAAACTGAAAAACGAAGTGGCAGAAAGTTACAATTCTTTTTTCAAAAATTTTCCCGTCAGCGATTTTCTGCTTTTTATTATTTCCTCCGGAGTTCCTTTTGTTACTATAGTTCCGCCGTGTTTTCCACCTTCGGGCCCGATATCAATAATGTGATCTGCCAGTTTTATCACATCCATATTATGTTCGATAATAATGAAAGAATTTCCGAGATCAATGAGTTTATTGATGGCATCCATCAGTATTTTGACGTCTTCAAAGTGAAGGCCAGTCGTAGGTTCGTCAAGAATATAGAGTGTATTTCCCGTTTGTCTTTTGGAAAGTTCCGTCGCCAATTTAATACGTTGCGCTTCTCCTCCACTTAACGTTGTAGACTGCTGTCCCAAAGTGATGTAACCTAAACCAACATCCTGAAGTGTTTTTACTTTACTGTGAATTTTCGGAATCGGCTGAAAGAATTGAACGGCTTCATCAATGGTCATTTCCAACACATCTGAAATCGACTTTCCTTTATATCGGACTTCTAGTGTTTCGCGGTTGAAGCGTTTACCATTGCAGGTTTCACAGTGGACATATACATCTGGCAGAAAATTCATTTCAATTACTTTCAGACCTCCACCCTGGCAAGTCTCGCAGCGTCCGCCTTTTACATTAAATGAAAATCTTCCCGGTTTATAGCCTCGTATTTTACTTTCGGGATGTTCTGCAAACAGGTTCCGAATCACTGAAAACATTCCGGTGTAGGTTGCGGGATTCGACCTTGGTGTTCTTCCGATCGGCGTTTGATCCACATCTACAATTTTATCGATATTGTCAATTCCTTCTATCTTTTTATAAGGTAAAGGCTCCTGAATGCTTCGGTAAAAGTGTTGATTCAAAATGGGATAAAGCGTTCCGTTAATAAGCGACGATTTCCCGCTTCCCGAAATACCGGTAATAACAACTAGTTTTCCCAAAGGAATTTCGATGTTTACATTTTTAAGATTATTGCCGCTAGCTCCTTTCAGTACGATTTTTTTATCATTTCCTTTTCTGCGCTCTGTCGGAACTTCAATTTTTTTTCTGCCGTTCAGATAATCTGCAGTGATGGTATCAGCCTTTATCAATTCGTCGGGAGATCCTTGCCAAAGGATTTCACCTCCGTGTTTTCCTGCTTTCGGGCCAATATCCAACACATGATCCGCTTCCAGAATCATCTCCTTGTCATGCTCTACCACGATCACCGAATTTCCAATATCACGCAGATTTTTAAGTGATGCAATCAGCCGTTCATTATCTCTCTGATGAAGTCCGATGGAAGGTTCGTCCAAAATATAGAGCACGTTCACCAATTGTGAGCCGATTTGTGTAGCCAGCCGAATTCGCTGGGATTCTCCGCCTGAAAGTGTTCTGGAACTTCTGCTCAGACTTAGATATTCCAGGCCAACATCCAATAAAAACTGAAGCCGGGTTTCAATTTCCTTTAATATTTCATGAGCAATGATGCTGTTTTTCTTTGAAAATTTCGGCCTTACTTCCTGTAACCATTCCTTGAAATCGGCCAGAGAAAGTGCACTTACTTCGGCAATATTTTTACCGTCTATTTTAAAACTTAAACTTTCGGGATGGAGACGGGCTCCTCCACATTTGGTACAAATTTCTTCTGTGGTGTATTGGCGCGCCAAACTAGTGCTATAATAGCTTTCCTTATCTGCAATGATATCTTCAAGAAAAGGAACCAATCCGCCAAAATTGATTTTTATTTTTTTAGTAATTCCCGCGTGTTTCAGTTCTACTCCCACTTCTCTTTTAGCTCCGTAATAAATGAGATCCAAAGCTTCTTTCGGAATATCCTGAAAAGGTGTAGAGAGATTTTTGCTAAAAATTTCAAGAATATTTTTAATCTGGCTAAGCAGAAAATTATTGCCTTTTATGTCTACCAACGGCAACAGCGCACCCTGATTGATAGAATGTTTGGGATTTCCCACAAAATAATCGGTATTGATTTTTTTGATGGTTCCCAGCCCTTTGCAATTCGGGCAACTTCCTTTCGGGGAATTGAAAGAAAAAGTGTTGGGTTCCGGCAACGCGAGAGAATGTCCTGTATCATCATCCATTAGATTTTTCGAAAAATAATGAACTTCGTCGCTGTTCAGCTTTTGAATTCCGATAATGCCTTCGCCCATATCCATTGCTGTGCGAAGAGATTGTTCCATTCTCATTTCGGTAGCATTTTCCCCGATAATCCAACGGTCGATCACAATATCAATATCGTGAGTTTTATACCTGTCGAGTTTCAGGTCGTATTCAATATCCTGAATTTCACCGTCAATTCTTGCTTGTCCATATCCTTTTTTGGCCATCTGAACAAAAAGTTCGTGATAATGACCTTTCCGGGAACGTACCACCGGAGCCAAAAGCATTATTTTGTCGCCTTTAAAGTTTTCTTTAATCGTCTCCAGAATCTGATCTTCAGTATAACTCACCAGTTTTTTCCCGGAGCTTAAGGAATACGCATCGGAAACTCGGGCAAACAGCAAACGGAGGAAATCATAAAGTTCAGTAACAGTACCTACTGTAGAACGTGGATTCTTGTTGGTGGTTTTCTGTTCGATAGCAATCACCGGCGACAAGCCTTCAATTTTATCAACATCAGGGCGTTCCAACCCGCCTAAAAACTGTCTGGCGTAGGCTGAAAAAGTTTCGATATACCGGCGCTGACCCTCAGCAAAAATGGTATCGAAAGCCAAAGAAGATTTTCCACTTCCCGATAAACCGGTGATGACTACCAGCTCATTTCGTGGAATCTTTACATCAATATTTTTCAGATTGTGTTCACGGGCACCGTAAACTTCTATATATTCTTTATTTTCTGCCATTGTACAAATGATTCCCAGTTTTTCTGAAACCAAGAATTTTGCAAAATTACGGAATAATTATCGGAATTAAATTGCATGATCTGAACGTAATTTAAAATGAGAAAGTAGGTTGTCTCTATTTTTTCCGTTTAGCTTTGCTTTGTGATTTAGCTTGTGCCCTGTTGCTTCCTGGTTTATTTTTTGGTGGATTTCTCTTGTGAGGTCCACCAAGATTTATCTTCCTGTTTTTATCTTTTTTCTCATGAAATGCACCGCCACCTTCAATAATTTTCACAGTGTGCGCATTTTTCATTTTGACTTCTTCTTGCTCAGAAGCAATTTTCTGGGGATTTATTTTCACTTCTTCCGGAAACGGAAGCAGCGCAATTTCTTTATCCATCAACACCTCAATTTCTAAAAGCAATGGTTCTTCTTTCTCCGTAATGAATGCAAGAGATTTTCCGTCTTTATCCGCGCGCCCTGTTCTTCCTATTCTGTGGATATACTGTTCCGGTACTTCAGAGATTTCAAAATTAATTACGTGGGTAATATTCGAGATATCCAATCCTCTGGCCATCACATCCGTGGTAATTAATCCCCGGATTTCCTCTTCCTCAAATCTTTTCATGGCTTTCAGCCGGTAATTCTGGGATTTATTGGAATGAATAATATCGAAATCTTCAGGGAAAAATTCATCAATTTTGGTAAACAGCAAATCGGCGTGTCTTTTATTATTGGTGAAAATCAAAACCTTGGACATATCGTCATTGGTTTCTAAAAGATATTTCAGCAAATTGATTTTGGTATTGAAATTAACAACACGATACCCCGTTTGTTCTATTTTCTCCAATGGAGTTCCCGATTTTGCAAGAGAAATTTCTATTGGATTAGCGAAATATTCTTCCAACATTCCATCCACTGCTTCCGTCATGGTTGCCGAAAAAAGGATATTCTGGCGTTTCGCCTTCATCATTTCAAAAATGTGGGTGAGCTGTGGCCGAAATCCGAGGTTCAGCATTTCATCAAACTCATCAATAATAAGTTTTTGAACTTCCTTCAGCGAAATAGCGTTGTCGATCGCCAGATCCATCACTCTTCCCGGTGTTCCTACGAGGATATCGCAGCCATCTTTGAAGAGAAGTTTTTGGGTATTGATATTTTTACCACCATAAATTCCGATGACTCTTGCACTAAGATGTTGGGTAAGATTTTCCACAATTTCCGATACCTGAACGACCAGTTCTCGGGTTGGAACCAAAACAAGCACCGTAGGATTTCCTGATTTGTTGTATTTCCACATTTTCAAAACGGGAAGCAGATAAGCTAGTGTTTTTCCAGTTCCGGTTTGGGCAATCCCCATAATATCGCGGCCGGAAAGGATGGGTTTGAAACTTTTTTCCTGAATAGGTGTAGGTTCAAAAAGTTCTAAATCGGCTAAAACGTCGAGAATTTTTTCAGGTAAATCAAAATCAGCAAAGGTGGTACTCATTAACAGTGTATTTTTATAATTTGGTACGGAAACCCGCATCTTTCAAGCGGCAAATGTACAGAAATTAATTTTTTGTAAAGAAAGCGAACAGTATTCATGTCTGAGTTTTTTTGTAATTTCACTCATAATTATTAAGATTTAAAAAAATCAAATGAAATATTTCACATTACTGGCTTTGGGTATTCTCCTGAGCAGCTGCAACAAGAAAAACGAGCAGGTTTCCTCCACGGCTATCGTTCCAACCAAAACTGATACCTTGAAAAAGACTGAATCCGAAACACTTCAGCGATGGATTTCTTTCTATAAAACCACCAATCCCGATTTTTCTGTTGATAAATTCTCACTCTCCGGCACTTCGGAAATCGCTTTTACAAAAGGCTATGTGCCGGGAAATTTCGAAACTCAGTTTAATCAAATCTATGAACCATTTTTAGTGTATAATGAAAGTAAAACACAATATCTGGATTTCGACAGTTATCATTGGCAATTGGACGGAAGAGGAACTCCCAGTTTTGAAGCAGATCAACAGGTGAATCTGGTGAATATTCCTGAGAAAAAAGTACAGCAAATCGGGTTTTTTGGGCCGTCATTTCGGATAGAGGAAGGGTATTGGGAAGGAGATTCGGTAGCGGTAGTATTAGGAAATACGTATGAGAAAGTTCCGTTTTTCATTAAATATAATTTGATTAAAAACACCAAAGAAAATTATCAGTATCCCGATACTTTACGGTTTGAAAAATCCTATTTCTATCACCGATTGATGGAGAAAGGTTTTAGGCCAAAATAAAAGAAGCTGCTCTTATCGGGCAGCTTCTTCTTGATCAGTAGTTGGATCTCCTCATTCAGCAAGGATAATTCCTTTATTATTGCTGAATTCCATCACTCCACTTTTTATTTTGAAAGAAAATACACTTTCTTTTTCATTTTCTTTCTTGAATTTTTCAGCGAATTTCTCATTAATTTTATCGGTGTAAAGTTTTATTTTACCGTTTTTTAATGAAGCAACAATGGCTGCGTGATTTTTCATCACATGAAATTCACCGCTTTTCCCGGGCAGTAAAACAGATTTTACATCGCCGTCAAAAACTACAAATTCAGGAGTTAAAATTTTTATATTCATTTTTAAATAGATTTAAGATTCAAGAACCAAGATAAAAAAATCTTAATTCTTGGCTCTGGTATCTTGATTCTGCTATGCGTTTTCTGCTAACATTTTCTGTCCGGCTTCAATGGCTGCTTCAATGGTTCCTTTCAGGTTGAAAGCTGCTTCCGGAAGATGATCTAATTCTCCATCAATAATCATGTTAAATCCTTTGATGGTATCTTTAATATCTACCAAAACCCCCGGAATTCCTGTAAACTGCTCTGCAACGTGGAAAGGCTGAGAAAGGAATCTCTGTACTTTTCTTGCACGGTATACTACCAGTTTATCTTCTTCGGAAAGTTCTTCCATACCCAGAATCGCAATAATATCCTGAAGTGCTTTATATCTCTGAAGAATTTCTTTTACTCTTTGTGCTGTATTATAATGCTCTTCTCCTAAAATTTCCGGAGTAAGGATTCTGGAAGTAGAAGCCAGAGGATCTACTGCAGGATAAATTCCTAATGAAGCAATTTTTCTGTCCAATACTGTAGTAGCATCCAAGTGGGCAAATGTTGTTGCCGGAGCGGGGTCAGTCAAGTCATCCGCAGGAACGTAAACCGCCTGTACGGAAGTAATAGAACCGTTTTTTGTGGAAGTAATTCTTTCCTGCATCGCACCCATTTCTGATGCAAGCGTTGGCTGATATCCTACCGCAGAAGGCATACGCCCAAGAAGTGCGGATACCTCAGAACCGGCTTGTGTGAAACGGAAAATATTATCAACGAAGAAAAGCACGTCTCTACCTTGTCCAGCACCGTCACCGTCACGGAAATTTTCCGCAATGGTAAGGCCGGAAAGTGCCACTCTTGCTCTGGCTCCCGGAGGTTCGTTCATCTGTCCGAAAACGAAAGTACATTTAGAATCTTTCATTTCTTCAAGGTTAACTTTGGAAAGATCCCAACCGCCATTTTCCATAGAATGCATAAATTCCTCGCCATATTTAATAATGCCGGATTCCAGCATTTCTCTCAAAAGGTCATTTCCTTCTCTGGTTCTTTCTCCTACTCCTGCGAATACGGAAAGACCACCGTGGCCTTTTGCAATATTATTGATCAATTCCTGAATTAATACGGTTTTACCAACACCGGCACCACCGAACAAACCTATTTTTCCTCCTTTTGCATAAGGTTCAATAAGGTCGATTACTTTAATTCCGGTGAAAAGTACTTCAGCCGAAGTCGAAAGCTGGTCAAATTTCGGAGCTTCTCTGTGAATCGGCAAACCGTTGTTATTGGAAACTTCGGGAAGTCCATCGATTGCGTCACCCACTACATTGAAGAGCCTTCCGTATACAGATTCGCCGGTAGGCATCGTAATTTGTCTTCCGGATGCGATCACTTCCTGACCTCTCTGCAATCCGTCCGTAGCATCCATCGCGATACATCTTACTGCGTCTTCTCCAATATGTTGTTCTACTTCCAGAATGAGTTTTTCACCATTATTTTTTGTCACCGCCAGTGCATCATAAATGCTCGGAAGTTCTTCCACTTCTGAAAAAACAACGTCGATTACCGGGCCAATAATTTGAGAAATTTTTCCTTTAATTTGGTTTGCCATTACTAAATTTTTTCTTGTGTGCAAATATAGGGATATTTACTGATCCTGCAATTGCTTCAAAAGAAGATTTTTATCATATTTGCACTCAAATTTTTCTCTCTTGATTATCCACACAAATTTCAGTAAAACAGATACAGAAAAACCTCTGGCACTTTCCCTGGGTATGTTTGACGGAGTGCATCTCGGACACCAGTCGATTATTTCTGAACTGAATCTTATTGCTGAAAAAAAATCACTCCAGTCTGCCGTACTTACTTTCTGGCCTCATCCGAGATTGGTTTTCAATCCTGATGAAGATCTTCGTTTGCTGAATACACTGGAAGAAAAATCGGCGCTTCTGGAGCAGTTGGGTATTCAACATTTATTTCTGAAAGAATTTGATGAAGCCTTCAGAAACCTGACCGGAGAAGAGTTTGTAGAGAAAATTCTGGTCGAAAAACTCAATGTGAAATACCTGATGGTTGGCTATGATCACGTGTTCGGGAAAAACCGTTCAGGCAATTTTGAACTTCTTGAAAAAATGGCTCCTGCATTCGGATTTGAGGTAAAAAAAATGGAACCGGTGAATATTCACAATAAAAATATTTCATCAACAAAAATTAGAGCTGCGCTTGAAAAAGGCAACATTCTGGAAGCCAACGAAATGCTCGGCTATCATTATCCCGTTTCCGGAACTGTAATTGACGGAAAAAAAATCGGCAGAACCATCGGATTTCCAACCGCAAATATTAAGACAAACGATCTGAAACTTCTTCCCAAAAAAGGAGCTTATATTGTAGAAGCAGTGGTAAATAATGAGCAATATAAGGGAATGCTGAGCATCGGTACCAATCCGACTGTGGGTGAAAATTCGCTAAGCACTGAAGTGTATATTCTGGATTTTGATCAGGAGATTTACGGACAGCAAATCACCGTACATTTCCGTGATTTTCTTCATGAGGAAATTAAATTTGAAAGCATAGAAAAGCTAATCGAAAGACTGGATGAGGATAAAACACGAACCCGAAATTTTCAATTTTAAACAATTATTTAAGGTAAAAGAGTTCCGAAATACATTTCCTGAACTATCTGTTTCCACAGGTTGCTAAGAAAAATTATTCATCGAATTTTTTTTGATAGCAATCCACCAGATGGTCACACACCATTCCTGTAGCTTGCATGTGAGCGTACATCACCGTAGAACCAAGAAATTTGAATCCTTTTTTCTTCAAATCTTTTGAAAGAATATCTGATATTTCCGTAGTTGCCGGAACTTCCTCCAGGGTTTTCGGGCGATTAATGATCGGTTTTCCGCCTACAAAACTCCAGATGTATTTTGAAAAACTTCCGGATTCTTTCTGCACTTCCATAAATTTCTGGGCATTATTAATGGTAGCCAGGATTTTCATCCGGTTGCGTATAATTCCGGAATTATTCATCAGTTCTTCCACTTTATTGTCATTATACTTTGCTATTTTATGAAAATCAAAACCGTCCAGAGCTTTTCTGAAATTCTCCCGCTTCTTTAATATGGTGTGCCAACTGAGCCCCGCCTGAAAACTTTCCAACACCAGAAATTCGAAAATAATTTCATCTTCGTACACCGGTTTTCCCCATTCATAATCATGGTAATTGCGATAAAGATCATCCTTTTCACACCAGCCACAACGAATTAAATTATTTTTCATTTCAAATTTTAAATAAATCTACGAAATTTATATAATTCCCACATACCAAGCTTTTAACATCTTTTAACAGGCGGGCGGAATAAAAATTGTGTTTAAACCAGTAACCAAATCACAAAATATTAACTTTAAAAATAGCAATTATGGACAATCGGGATTATAACCGTGCAGAAGGTGCGGTAAACAATGTAAAGTGGAAAGTGGAAGAATATGCAGACCGTGCAAAAGATTATATCCGCGATCAAAGAGCGAAAAACCAAGAACCTACACAGGAAGGATGGTATGAAAGAGCGAAAGACAACGTTTCTGACGCTTGGGAAGACACGAAAGATGCCGTTTCTGATGCTTGGGAAAACACCAAAGACTGGGCAGATGATGCTTGGGACAGCACAAAAGATGCAGCCAGCGATGTGGATAACGAAATCAACAAAGCTACCAACTAAAGAATAATTTATTCATGGAAGGAAGGCCGGAAGTTTTGAACTTTCGGCCTTCTTTGTAGTTTGTGAAACATGGATTTTCCTTACATTTGTTTCTTAAATAAATTATTATGTCTTACGGATTACTTAAAGGTAAAAAAGGGATTATTTTCGGTGCACTGAACAGTCAGTCGATTGCGTGGAAAGTAGCAGAAAAATGCCATGAAGAAGGCGCAGAATTCATCCTATCCAACGCACCTATTGCGATGAGAATGGGCGAACTGAATGAACTTGCAGAAAAAACCGGTTCAGAAGTTATCGGCGCAGACGCCACTTCTATGGAAGATCTGGAAAAACTTTTTGATGCTGCCATAGCCAAATTCGGTAAACTGGATTTTATTCTGCACTCCATCGGCATGTCAGTGAATGTACGAAAAGGTAAACATTATACCGAAATGAATTATGAATGGCTGAAAACCGGCTGGGATATATCGGCAGTTTCCTTTCATAAAGTGATGCGGGTAGCCTGGGATAAAGAATGCATGAACGATTGGGGTTCCATTTTGGCGCTTACTTATATTGCTGCACAACGTACTTTCCCGGATTATAATGATATGTCCGATAATAAATCTTATCTCGAAAGTATTGCAAGAACCTTCGGATATTACTGGGGCGAAAAGGCAAAAGTACGGGTGAATACCATTTCACAATCTCCTACCAATACTACGGCAGGAAGCGGCGTAAAAGGATTCGGTGGGTTTTTTGGCTATGCCAATGATATGTCGCCGCTCGGAAATGCTACTGCAGATGAATGCGCCGACTATTGCGTAACGATGTTCAGCGACCTCACTCGGAAAGTTACCATGCAAAACCTTTTCCACGACGGGGGATTTAGCAGCACAGGAGTTTCCCAGAAAGTAATGGATATTTACGAAGAAATGTCAAAATAATAAACTTGGAATAAACGAAAAACCGTTCAGCGAGCTGAGCGGTTTTTTTTGTAGATTCTGTGGAAAAATTAATTCTGAAAATATTTCATTGATAATAGAATTTGTAAACTCAAACTGTATCTTTTTATCCAAATCTATGTTTCTGCTTCCAACTTAAACATGTTTTCACCGTTTATATTTCTCCAAAAACTTAAAAAGCTGTAAATTCGGACAAACTAAAATTGTATGTCATATTATCCGCTGAGCAGCATTCCCGATTATTTCGGAATGGACAGCTTACTTACTGAGGAACACTTACTTATACGCCAATCCGTCCGCGATTGGGTGGAAAGTTTCGTCATGCCAAAAATAGACGATGCCGCACAAAATCACACCGACATTCAGGGACTGATGAAAGAATTGGGAAACATCGGTGCCTTAGGTCCTTATATTCCCGAAGAATATGGCGGTGCCGGTTTGGATCAGATTTCCTACGGAATCATCATGCAGGAATTGGAAAGAGGCGACTCGGCAGTACGTTCTGCTGCATCGGTTCAGAGTTCTTTGGTGATGTTTCCGATCAACGAATTTGGTTCAGAAGAACAAAAAAAGAAATATTTGCCACACTTGGCTTCCGGTGATATGATTGGCGCATTCGGATTAACAGAACCTAATCACGGTTCCGATCCGAGTTCTATGGAAACATATCTTACTGATAAAGGTGATCATTATCTTCTAAATGGTGCCAAAATGTGGATTACCAATGCACCGCTTTGCAACATTGCCGTTGTGTGGGCCAAAGATGAAAACGGAAAAGTGCGCGGCCTGATTGTAGAACGCGGAATGGAAGGCTTCACCACACCGGAAACACACAATAAGTGGAGTTTGAGAGCATCCAAAACCGGAGAGTTGGTTTTTGATAATGTTAAAATTCCTAAAGAAAATATTTTGCCCAACGTACAAGGTTTGAAAGGCCCGCTTTCCTGCCTGAATTCTGCGCGTTACGGAATTTCATGGGGTGTTATCGGTGCGGCTGTGGATTGCTATTGCACTGCGGTTCAGTACACCAAAGAGCGGAAACAATTTGGAAAACCTATTGCTTCTTTCCAGCTTCAGCAGAAAAAACTGGCTGAATTTTTAACGGAGATTACCAAAGCGCAGTTGCTTTGTTTGCAATTAGGAACATTGAAGAACGATCACAAAGCATCGCCGGCGCAAATTTCTATGGCGAAAAGAAACAATGTGAAAATGGCCATTGATATTGCCAGAGAATCCAGACAAATGCTGGGCGGAATGGGAATTATGGGCGAATTTCCGATGATGCGCCACGCTGCGAATCTGGAATCTGTCATCACCTATGAAGGAACTCATGACATTCACCTGTTGATAACCGGTTTGGATATTACGGGCATCAACGCGTTTTCGTAAATTTTAAAATCTAAATTCAATAAATGCTGGAGAGATTTTTCCGGCATTTATATTTTACATTAAATTCAGTTGACACAAAAACATTACTCTTCAATCATTTAATCCTTAAATTTGTACAAAATCGT
>JADMKO010000096.1:15250-21252 GCA_015478785.1 Chryseobacterium sp.
CATCAAAATATGGAATTATTCAGGTTAGAGAATATTCCTTTTGTAAATTAAATATAGATTTTATGCTCAACTTTGAATTTAAAAATCCAACGAAAATTATTTTCGGGAAAGGAGAAATACAGAAACTTAAAAATGAAATTCCCAAAGATGCCCGTGTTTTAATTTTGTACGGAGGCGGAAGTATCAAAACCAATGGCATTTACGAACAGGTGCTATCTGCATTGGAGGGTTTACAGGTAGAGGAATTTGGCGGAATCCCCGCTAATCCGGAATATGAAGTGCTGCTGGAAGCGCTGAAAGTCATTAAAGCAAAGAACATCAACTATCTCCTGGCAGTTGGTGGAGGTTCGGTGATTGACGGCACTAAATTTCTAGCTGCTGCGGCTATGTACGAAGGCGATCCGTGGGAAATTCTCAAAAAACCTGTGCGTATTTTTGAAGGTCAGGCCTTGCCATTTGCCACTGTTCTCACTTTACCGGCAACCGGATCTGAAATGAATTCCGGATATGTGATTTCCAGAAGGGGAACCGGAGAAAAACTGTCGTCCGGAGGTCCGGGATTATTTCCGCAAGTGTCTGTTCTGGATCCTGAAGTGGTTCGTTCCATTCCCAAAAAACAAATTGCCAACGGTATTGCCGATGCCTATTCTCACGTGTTGGAACAATATATGACCTACCCTACTTCTGCCACGTTGCAGGATCGTTTCTCTGAAAGTATCATGCAGACTTTACAGGAAATCGCACCAAAAATGCTCAATGAAGATTTTGATTATGATGCTGCAGGCAATTTCATGTGGTGCTGCACGATGGCACTGAACGGACTTATTGCAAAAGGAGTTCCTACAGATTGGGCTGTACATGCGATGGGACACGAACTTACAGCACAATTTGGAATAGATCACGCGCGTACTTTGGCTATCATCGCGCCTTCTCATTACCGATATCTGATGGATTCTAAAAAAGGGAAACTCGCTCAATACGCAGAAAGAATCTGGGGAATTACGGAAGGTTCAGAGGAAGAAAAAGCGGAGAAAGGAATCCAGCAAATGGAAGCATTTTTCCATAGCATAGGAATACCAACCCGACTTTCAGAATATACCACAGCGTATGAAGGATGCGCGGAAAGAATAGAAAAAACTTTTGCTGAAAGAAACTGGATGCTGGGCGAATACCGAAAGCTCAGTCCTCAGGATGCAAAAGAAATAGTACAAATGAGTTACTGAGAACAGGATATAAATAATCAAAAAGCCCCGATTCAAGGGGCTTTTATTGTATTATTTCTTTTGGAAAGTCCGATACTTCAGATAGGAAGCTAATGCCAATATCAACATGCCGGCAGCTCCGAGGTAAACCCAGATAGGGACAGGAATCGGATCACCGGCAGCGTAGGAATGCAGTCCGCTCAAGTAATAATTCACTCCGAAATACGTCATAATAATCGTAGAAATCGCTACCATTGCTGCTACGTGGAAAGCCCACCTTCCTCGCAATCCCGGAACCAGACGCATGTGCAGGACAAATGCATACACCATGACTGAAACAAAAGCCCAGGTTTCTTTCGGATCCCAACTCCAGTATCTTCCCCAGGATTCATTGGCCCAGATTCCGCCCAGAAAAGTTCCCACCGTTAGAGCATACAATCCAATGGTAAGCGACATTTCCGAAACAATTGTGAGTTCTTTTATCGTTCTGTCGTTGTGTTGTTTGTATAGTTTTTTTGAAGCCAGAATATAAAAGATAAGACAAATTATTGCAATAACGAACGAAAGTCCGAAGAATCCATAACTTGCCGTAATAATAGCCACGTGGATAATGAGCCAATACGATTTCAGAACCGGCACCAACGGTGTGATCTGAGGGTCGAGTGCAGAACCTCCGTGTGCAAAGCCCATCATAATAACCGCAACCATAAAACCTGCTGCAGGAATCAGGGCGTTGGAGTTTCTGTACAATGCAAATCCGGCGGTAATTCCGACCCAGGAAATAAACACGATGGCTTCGTAACCGTTACTCCACGGAGCGTGGCCGGAAATATACCATCTTCCGATAAGTCCTAATAACTGTAAAAACCAGCCTACAGCTCCAATATACATGATCGCTGTAATGACCTTCGTCAGAATTCGGCTCGGCCTGAAAAGTTCCACAAAACCTAACACCACCAGTAAAACACCAATGAGCGTATAGAAAATTAAAAGCCTGAAATTAATATCCACTTTATTCATGAATACTTCTACCTGCACCTGTACTTCAGAAGGAACTACATTTTTTCCCCAGGTTTGCTGATAATCCGATAGTTTTTCCAGTTCAGTATCGGCTTTAGCCCAGTTGCCGCTGCCTTGTGCATCGAGAACAGCGGAAAAATAAGGCCCCATTACTTTCTGGCTTTCCATGTCCGGTTCAAAATTCTGATCCAGCCAGGAATGCCATGTGGAATTCGGATCATTTTTCACAGGCACAATTCTCATAAACTGACCGCTGAAAAATTCATTAAAAATCTGAACTCTTTCGTTCACGGAAATCACTTCTTTATCATAATTGCTTTGTTCAGCCGGTTTTTTGGCAAAAGCAATATTGTAATCCTCTTCCAAAACATAATGCAGGTTGCCGTTTTCATCGGAAGGGAAAAGATTCATGAGTGCAGTATAGCCTTCGTCGTTGGCTTTTGTTTTTTTCTTCAGCTCATCGCCTCCTTTTGTCCCTACTTTAATGAGCGGAACCATCGTCCAACTCGGTGTATCAGTATTCACAGAAAGAAACCACTGTTCTGCAGTAAGATATTTACCGTCAGTACCTGTGAATTTACTTTTTTTATAAAGTTTACGAAGAACATCCAGCGCCTGAGTACTCATAGGAACGATTCTTCCTGAATAATTCTGCACCAGGAGATAGGAAAACTTATCTGCATGTTCCCGGGAAATCCTGTTTTTTGAAATGGCTTCATCTGCAGAAATGGTTCTCATGGCAGAAAATGAACGTGCCACAGAATTTTGTTGAGGCTGTACTTCCGCCGGAGATGCCGTTGCTTCTTCATGAGCATGCGCATCATTATCATGCACGGTTCCATCACTGTGAACATGCGTTCCCGGTTGTGCTGCAGTCATGGTGGTATTATCCCTGCTGCCATCAGAAGTTCCGTGCGTTTCAATAATCTGAGCATTAAGCCCGAGGGTAAAAAGAAGTGCAATAACAGTTGCCGTTTTCTTTTTGTTCATATTCCTCAGCATCGAATTGAGTTTCCAGAAGTGGGTTCCTTTCCAGAAGAAGACAATAAACATCGCTGTAAACAGGAAAAAATAACCGATATAGGTCACCAAAGTACCCCAGAAATCATGATTTACAGAAAGTACAGTTCCCTGTCTGTCAGCATCAAAACTGGCCTGGAAGAAACGATACCCTTTATGATTAAGTACGTTGTTCATGTAAATTTTATACGGCGTTTCTTTGCCTTCATCAATAATCTTCACGTGACTTTCATAAGCACTGGGAGAAGAACTTCCGGGATAGGTTTCCATCACGAAATCATCAAGTTTCAAAGCAAAAGGCGTGGTATACACTTTCGGGCCGAAGCCTACCATAATATTCATTCCGTCCAATGTAATCTGCTTGAATAAATTAGGATTTCCCCGCTCTACTACCAACTCTACATTCTGTTTTGTTTTCGGACCCTGAACCTCCACTATCATTGCATCAGACAAATTTTCATCTTTCTTTTTATCGCCTTCAAAAACCTGCAATTTTCCTTTTTTGAGTCCTTCAGGAACTACAATCCGGGTTTCATTTATCGTATATAAACTTCTCAGGGAAAGCTCTTCATAGACATTCTGTTTCACACTCCCGCTGTCCTGGGTTGCCATCACCATATAATTGGCATCTACAGGAGTTTTGATAAACAATTTTCCATTCTCGCTTTTAAATTCTATCGCTCCTTCAATTGGTCTGTTGTAGCTCACCAAAGTTCCGCCCAAAGATTTACTTTCGCCGGGTTTCAGATAATAATTGACCCTGCCTCTGTCACTGGCAGATACGAAATGAAGGTATTCTGTTCCGGAATTGTCAGCCACTAAACTGTCTTTTTTTCGCTGCACATAATCCAGTGTTTTTACAGAAACTTTTTTACCGTGATAATCGTAACTGGCACTGAAATTTTTATGAAGCGGCGACATGAGATACGGAATTTCTTTGTAACTCAGGACATCTCCGTTTTCTTCAATCTGAATTTTAAAATAATTCTTATCAGTGATAATTTCGTTAGAAGTTTCCCCTTCGCGGATGTGCATGATACCTTCGTAGCTGATGTATCGGGTAATAGCACCGCCGATAAACAGGAGAATGAAAGAAAGGTGAAAAGCCAAAACCGGCCATTTTTCCCGTTTCCAAAGTCTATAGCGAGCGATATTTCCGATAAAATTAAAAATAAGAAGCAGCATCACCAGCTCGAACCATTTGGCTTCATAAACCAACGCTTTGGCCGTGGGTGTTCCATAATCATTTTCAATAAAAGTAGCATATCCCATCGCTCCGGCATACACCAAGAGTAGAACTGCCATTGTACGGGTTGAGATCAGGATGTTCTGAAGTTTTTTCATAAGAAGAGAGCGTATTTCAGACGATAAAGTCCGAATTATTTTTTGGATGATGTGCAAAAATACATTCTATTAATTTAAAAAGCGAATTTGCAAAATGATTTTTGTCAAACTTATATGCAAATACCTACATGAGAAGGAATAAAATAATAGGATCAAAATACGATGAACGTTAATGCTTTGCAGCAAAATAGCTGCATTCATAGAAATTAGTGTAGTCATTACCCTCGTCTGAGAGATTTGGGGTTTACATTCCATTGCAGTGTGCGGAAGTTTTAGGATATTTGGATGACAACTGTCTACGTAAAAAATATCCAGAAATGCTCAAGTTTGAAGCGGAGCAGTTTATAATTCAAGACAATACGGTTGTGCTTCTTGGAAACGAACACCAAAAGAATGCTCATGTTTCAACCTATCTAATACCGTATATTTTTGACGAAGAAAAAATTATCTTTGGTGCATGAATTTGTATGACCTCTTCCTGAAGCCTTATGAAAGCTACGAAACGAGCCAGATTCTTCTGGAGGCTGCTGCCACTTTCTTTGGTTTAATCAGCGTACTTTTCTCGATCAGAAAGAATATTCTGGTGTACCCGACTGGAATTATTTCCACTGCTCTTTACGTGTATATTCTGTATGTTTTTGGTTTGCTGGGCGATATGATGATCAACGGATATTATACCGCGATGAGCATCTACGGCTGGATATTATGGTCTAAAAACACAAATGACCATATCCATGTGAAAGTTTCCAAAACCAATAAAAAAGAATGGTTGCAGAGTGCTGTTCTGTTTATACTCAGTCTGATATTGGTGACTCTCATCTATTATTGGAAACCCGTTTTTGACGATCATGCAACTCCCGGACTGGCTTATCTGGACTGGGCAAATTGGCTGGATGTGCTTACAACCGCCCTTTTTCTTGTGGGAATGTGGTTGATGGCGAAGAGAAAAATTGAAAACTGGATTTTCTGGATTATCGGAGATCTGGTTTCTGTGCCACTTTATCTGTACAAAGAACTTGGAATTACGAGCGTGCAGTTTCTGATATTTACCATATTGGCCGTAATCGGTTACCGGGAATGGAGCCGGAATCAGAAAGCGTAATTTCAGGAAAACATTAAAATCAGGAAAGCGGCGGAATGAGTATCTTTGCCAACCGAAAATACTGCAAAAAAGCCTGATTCATGAAGAACATTACATTTTATAAATACCAGGGAACCGGAAACGATTTCATTATGATCGACAACCGGAATTTGGAATTTCCCAAAAACAGCAAACTTATCAAAGAGCTTTGCGACCGGCGGTTTGGGATAGGAAGTGACGGGCTGATTCTTCTGGAAAACGACCCTGAATCCGATTTCCGCATGGTGTATTACAATGCCGACGGAAATGAAAGTACGATGTGCGGAAACGGCGGA
>JADMKO010000097.1:0-13646 GCA_015478785.1 Chryseobacterium sp.
AGAAAAGATTCCACATAAGGCACTTTTCCTTTTGGAATAAAGGTATACGTTGCACTGACAGAAAATTTCTTATTGATAACTCTTTCATAAGTAAGATTGATGTTTCCGAAAGCATACGCAGTAACATTTGTTTTAATAATGTTTTTCCCCATTTCAGGAGCAATATCATCTCCGGAATCAACTTCCGAATTCTGAGAATACATCAGTGCACCAGACAACAGTGCGATAATCGCGATAAGTTTAAGTTTCATAGTCTTGTTTTTTTAGCATTAATAAATTTTAACTTGAATTTTTTTTCATAACATTAAGCAAAATTAATTCTTTTTATCTTATAAACAATACGCCTTATGTATGATTTTATACAAAAAACGCCGCAAATCTTTGCGGCGTTTATAATTATGTTAAATTGTCTTACTCCTTATTTTGGGGAGCATCAGCGTTTGGTTCTTCTGTTTCGGCTGTAGTTTGCGTCTCTTCAACTTCCGTTTTTGCTTCCATTGCAGCAGTTTCCGCTTCCGCGGCTGCAGCAGTTGGCATAGTAGCTACTGCTTCTTTTTTAGGCGCAGCAGATCTTCTGCTTCTTCTGGTTGCTTTTTTCTCCTCTTCATTCGGATTGTAGATTTCGTTGAAATCCACAAGTTCTATCATTGCCATATCAGCAGCATCGCCTGCTCTGAATCCAGTTTTGATGATTCTTGTATATCCACCGTTTCTTTCTGCAATCTTAGGAGCTACAGTTCTGAAAAGTTCAGCAACAGATTCTTTACTTTGCAGGTAAGAGAAAACTGTTCTTCTATTGTGTGTTGTATCTTCTTTAGCTTTAGTTAAAAGAGGTTCAATATATACTCTCAGCGCTTTCGCTTTTGCAACAGTGGTATTGATTCTTTTATGCTCAATTAGAGAACAAGCCATATTAGAAAGCATTGCTTTTCTGTGGGGTGCAGTTCTTCCTAAGTGATTGATTTTTTTACCGTGTCTCATTGTTTATTATTTATCAGCGTCTAACTTATATTTGGCAACGTCATAACCGAAGTTAAGACCTTTTGAGTGTACTAATTCTTCTAATTCAGTCAGAGATTTTTTACCAAAATTCCTGAACTTCATGAGATCAGACTTGCTATAGGCCACCAGTTCGCCCAGAGTTTCTACCTCCGCAGCTTTCAGGCAGTTCAGAGCTCTTACGGAGAGATCCATATCTGCAAGCTTGGATTTGAGAAGTTGTCTGGTGTGGAGGGTTTCTTCATCATACTGGATGGATGCTTTCACGGCTTCTGTTTCCAGGGTAATCCTTTCGTCAGAGAACAGCATGAAATGATAGATCAGAATCTTGGAAGCTTCTGTTAAAGCGTTCTGCGGAGTAATAGATCCATCAGTTTCTATATCCAGTATTAATTTCTCGTAGTCTGTTTTTTGCTCAACACGATAGTTTTCAATCGCATACTTCACTTTCTTGATCGGAGTAAAGATAGAATCAATCGCAATAGTTCCGATAGGAGCATTGTTAGATTTATTCTGTTCTGAAGGAACATATCCTCTTCCCTGTTCAATATCTAAAGTTATTTCAAAAGTAACGTCTTTATTAAGATTACAGATTACCAGATCCGTATTTAAAACCTCGAAGCCGCTCATAAATTTCCCAAGATCTCCGGCAGTGATGACTGTTTTTCCGGTGATCTTTGCAGTTACCTGCTCATTGGTTGGTTGCTCTACAGTGGCTTTCAGGCGAAGCTGTTTCAGATTAAGAATAATTTCTGTTACATCTTCTATAATACCTGGAATTGTCGAAAACTCGTGCTCTACACCCTCTATTTTAATAGAAGAAATAGCATATCCTTCAAGAGAAGAAAGTAATACTCTTCTCAAAGCATTACCGATAGTAAGTCCGAAACCCGACTCCAGAGGCCTGAATTCGAACTGGCCTTTGAAATCATCAGAACTTAAAAGAATTACTTTATCGGGTTTTATGAATTGTAAAATTGCCATATTATTGGTTGAGCAAAGGTTGTTTAAAATTATTATTTGTTGTAAAGTTCTACGATAAGCTGTTCCTTGATGTCTTCAGGAATCTGAATTCTTTCAGGAGCAGAAAGGAAGGTTCCTTCTTTTTTCTCATCGTTGAACTGCAACCATTCGTAGTTGGATTTGGAAGCCAAGGCATCCGCTACAACTTCGAGGGATTTTGATTTTTGTCTTACAGCCACTACATCACCAGCTTTCAGCAAATAAGACGGGATGTTTACCAGCTCGCCGTTTACGGTAATATGTCTGTGAGAAACCAATTGGCGGGCACCAGCTCTGGTTTTTGCAAACCCCATTCTGTAAGCTACATTATCCAATCTGGATTCACATAGTTGCAAAAGAATTTCACCAGTAACACCACTTGCTCTGGATGCTTTTTCAAAAAGATTGGCGAATTGTTTCTCCAGAATTCCGTAGGTATATTTCGCTTTTTGCTTTTCGTTCAGCTGTACTGCGTACTCTGATTTTTTAGATCCTCTTCTTTTGTTGAGGCCGTGTTGTCCCGGTGGTTGGTTTTTTCTTTTCTCGAAGTTTTTGTCATCTCCGAAGATTGCAACACCAAATTTTCTTGCAATCTTAGTTTTTGGTCCAATATATCTTGCCATATCTTTTTAAAATTTAAAACTGTAGATTATACTCTTCTTCTTTTTGGTGGTCTACAACCGTTGTGCGGCATTGGAGTCACATCTACGATTTCACTTACTTCAATTCCTGAGTTGTGAATGGTTCTGATAGCAGATTCTCTACCTGCACCAGGTCCTTTTACAAAAACCTTTACTCTTCTTAATCCCGCTTCATGCGCTACTGTAGCACAATTTTCGGCTGCCATTTGTGCAGCAAAAGGGGTGTTCTTTTTAGAACCTCTGAATCCCATTTTACCTGCGGATGCCCAAGAGATTACTTCTCCGTTTTTATTCGTTAAAGAAATAATAATATTATTGAAAGATGCCTGGATATGTGCTTCTCCGATAGCTTCTACTTTTACTTTTCTTTTTTTAACTACTTTAGTTTGCTTTGCCATAATTCTAACGATTATTTACTTGCTTTTTTCTTGTTAGCAACAGTTTTTCTTCTTCCTTTACGGGTTCTAGAATTGTTTTTCGTTCTTTGGCCTCTTAAAGGTAATCCAAGTCTGTGACGTATTCCTCGTTGGCATCCTATGTCCATTAATCGCTTAATGTTCAATTGCACTTCAGAACGCAGTTCACCTTCAACTTTAATGTTGTCTGTGATGTAGTTTCTGATGGCAGCCAATTCATCGTCATTCCATTCGTTGACTTTCTTGTCTTCGCTAATACCGGCAGCTTTCAGAATTTCAGAAGATGTACTTCTTCCAATTCCGTAGATATAAGTCAAGCCGATAACGCCTCTTTTGTTTTTTGGTAAATCAATACCGGAAATTCTCGCCATAATTTAATTTTAGCCTTGTCTTTGTTTAAATTTGGGGTTTTTCTTGTTGATCACAAACAGAACGCCTTTTCTGCGAACGATTTTGCAATCAGCACTTCTTTTTTTAATAGATGCTCTAACTTTCATTTGATTTTGCTTTATGCTTAAGGCAATTGGCTTTTGGCTAATTGCAATTGTTATAAAAAGTTACAAACGCCAGACACGGTTAGTATCTGAACGTGATTCTTCCCTTTGATAAATCATAGGGAGACATTTCAAGTTTTACTTTATCACCAGGGAGAAGTTTGATGTAATGCATTCTCATTTTACCGGAAATATGGGCAATAAGGACATGCCCATTTTCCAATTCTACACGAAACATGGCGTTGGAAAGTGATTCCACGATTACGCCATCCTGTTCAATATGTTTTTGTTTTGCCATTAACTTTGATTCGTTGTTCTGGACAGTTTAGACTGCATGAGACCGTCATAGTGATGATTCAACAGATAAGTGTTGATTTGCTGAACGGTATCTAATGTTACCCCCACCATAATCAACAACGATGTTCCCCCGAAAAACAGGGCAAAATTCTGAGTTTCAACCAACCATCCATACACTAGTGCCGGAAGGACTGCAAAAATAGCTAAAAATATTGAACCGGGCAAAGTGATTTTTGATAAAATATCATCCAGATAATCAGCGGTTTCTTTACCGGGTCTGATTTTGGGAATCAATCCTCCATTTCTCTTCAGGTCATCCGCCATCTGATTTACAGGAATGGTAATGGCCGTATAGAAGAAGGTAAATATAATAATCAATAATCCGAATAATACGTTGTACTGCCAGCTGAATACATTTTGGAATCCTGCAAAAAAAGTATTGCTGTCATCCACCTTGGTCAGAAGGCCTGGTACAAACATTAAAGCCTGTGCAAAGATGATTGGCATTACACCCGCTGCATTCACCTTTAGTGGAATCCACTGTCTGGCTCCCTGCATCAGATTTTTATTCACACCACCTCTTGCTTGCGCACGGCTTACATATTGAATCGGTATTTTTCTGACTGCGACAGAGAGAATAATAGCCAATAAGACTACAAACATCCAAAACAGAATTTCAATAAGAATCATGATAGCTCCTGCACCTCCTGCACCCGTTTGCGTTACATATTCCTGTACAAAAGCCTGTGGAAGTCCTGCCAAAATCCCCACCATAATGAGGATAGAGATCCCGTTTCCGATACCTTTGTCAGTAATTTTTTCACCCAGCCACATCGCAAATACAGAACCTGCTACCAAAATCACGATGCTGGGTAACCAGAACATGATGGAGTTGGGTTCTACATAATAAGCCTGTGAAAACTGCGCATACGGAAGGAACATGGTGGTAATGGAAGTAAGATAACTGGGTGCCTGCACAAGACAAACGGCAATGGTAAGCCATCTTGTAATCTGGTTCAGTGTATTTCTTCCGGATTCCCCGTCCTTCTGCAATTTCTGCAGATAAGGAATTGCCATCCCCATTAGCTGTACGATAATGGAGGCTGAAATGTAGGGCATAATTCCTAAAGCCATAATGGACGCATTAGCAAATGCACCTCCTGTAAAAGACGAAAGCAAACCAAGAAGCCCAGCTCCTTGGTTGTTTCCACCTTGATTTTTGTAGTTCTCTAATAAATCTCCCACTTCCGAAAGGTTGATCGCAGGTAGGGAAATAAATGTTGCGAATCTATACACCAGGATCATCCCTAAGGTAAAGAGGATTTTTTCTCTAAGTTCCTTAAGACTCCAAATGTTTTTGAGTGTTTGTATAAATCCTTTCATTTCAATAATTATAGAGTGATTGCTTTACCTCCTGCTTTAGAAATAAGTTCTTCAGCAGATTTGGTGAATTTATCTGCAGAGATGGAAACACCTGATTTCAATTCTCCCCTGCCCATAATTTTCACAAGGTCATTTTTAGTTACCAAACCATTTTCCATCAATACTTCTTTTGTAATATCACCTTTGATATCTTTAGTATCGATTAAATTTTGGATGGTATCCAGATTAATCCCTCTAAATTCTTTTCTATTCACATTATTAAAACCGAACTTTGGAAGTCTTCTCTGCAATGGCATTTGCCCTCCTTCAAAACCGATCTTCTGAGAATAACCGCTTCTGGATTTCTGGCCTTTGTGCCCTTTGGTTGAAGTACCTCCTTTCCCGCTTCCCTGTCCTCTTCCAAGTCTTTTGGAATTGTGCGTAGAACCTGTTGCCGGCTGTATACTGTTTAACTTCATTTTGTTTAATTTAATTAGTTTTCCTGAACTTCTACTAAGTGTCTTACTGCTGCCACCATTCCTAAGATGGAGGGCGTAGTTTCGTGCTCTACTACCTGGTGTAGTTTTTTCAAACCTAAAGCTTCGAGAGTTCTCTTTTGCGCTTGAGTTCTACCAATAGCACTTCTTACCTGTTTTACTTTAATTGTTGCCATTTGTCTTAAAACTTTTAGTGTTTGAATACTTTATCTAACGATACACCTCTCATTCTTGCAATTTCTTCAGGAGTTCTAATGTCCAATAACGCTTTGAAAGTAGCTTTCACCATGTTATGTGGGTTAGATGATCCTTTGGATTTCGTAAGAATATCTTTGATTCCTGCCGATTCTACTACAATACGCACAGTGTTACCTGCGATTACCCCGGTACCGTGAGACGCTGGTCTCATGAATATATCTGCCCCGCCAAATCTTGCAGCGCTTTCGTGATAGATGGTTCCGTGCTTAGTAATAGGAATTTTAACTAAATTTTTCTTTGCATCTTCTACCGCTTTGGAGATGGCAGTTGCAACTTCTTTAGATTTTCCCAGTCCGTAACCGATAACTCCTGCTTCGTCTCCTACAACCACGATTGCAGAAAATCCGAATGCACGGCCACCTTTAGTTACTTTAGTTACTCTGTTTACAGATACGAGACGATCTTTTAATTCTAATCCTCCCGGTTTTACTTTTTCGATATTATCTAGTCCTAACATTGTTATCCGAAATTTTATGATTAGAATTTTAGTCCGCCTTCTCTCGCCCCGTCAGCAAGAGCTTTCACTCTGCCGTGGTATACGAAACCGTTTCTGTCGAACACTATATTTTCAATTCCTGCAGCCTTGGCTTTTTCAGCGATAGCTTTACCCACTTCTGCAGAGATCTCTATTTTGCTACCTGTTGCGTTAAGCGCTCTGGAAGAGGCTGAAGCAAGGGTTTTACCTTCTTTATCGTCGATCAACTGAGCGTAAATTTCCTTATTACTTTTGTATACAGATAATCTTGGCAGTTCAGCAGAGCCGGAGATTTTTCCTCTAACTCTTCTTTTGATCCTGATTCTTTTTTGTACTTTATTTAGTGCCATTTTCTTAAAATTTATTAAGCAGATTTACCAGCTTTTCTTCTCACGATTTCTCCTACGAATCTCACCCCTTTTCCTTTGTATGGTTCAGGTTTTCTGAATGATCTGATTTTTGCAGATACCATTCCCAGAAGTTGTTTGTCGTGCGAAGACAAAGTAATAATTGGGCTTTTACCTTTTTCAGTCAATGTATCTACTTTCACTTCGCCAGGAAGTTCCAGAACGATACCATGGGAGAATCCCAGTGCCAACTCAAGTTTTTGTCCTGAGTGTGATGCTCTGTAACCTACCCCTACAAGTTCCAGTTTCTTTTCGAAACCTTCGGATACACCCACGATCATGTTGTTGACCAGTGATCTGTATAATCCGTGAAGTGCTTTATGTTGCTTAGATTCAGACGGGCGGCTAAAAGTAAGTTCGCCATCGTTTTGTTCTAAAGTAATTCCGGCAGTCATTTCCTGTGAAAGTTCACCTTTCGGGCCTTTCACGGTTACAATACCGTCTTTTTCGGTAACAGTAACTCCTGCAGGAATTTTTATAATTGCTTTACCAATTCTTGACATTTTCCTTATTTTAAAAAATTAATAAACATAGCAGATTACTTCACCGCCCACATTTTCATTTTTCGCCTGCTTCCCTGTCATCACGCCTTTGGATGTAGAAATAACAGCGATACCTAAACCGTTCAGAACTCTTGGAAGTTCTGTAGAACCTGCATAATATCTCAATCCCGGCCTAGAGGCTCTCTGGATGGATTTAATAGCTGGTTTCCCGGTTAGTTTGTCATACTTCAAAGCGATTTTGATATTCCCCTGAACAGCGCTGTCCTCAAACTTGTAGTTTGTGATATAACCCTGGTCAAACAGAATTTTAGTAATCTCCTTTTTGATTTTCGATGCAGGAATGTCCACCACCTTGTGGCCTGCGCTTTGTGCGTTCCTTACTCTGGTTAGGAAATCTGAAATTGGATCTGTTACCATTTTTCTTTTTTGTTGTTATTGGTTTGTGATCATCAGTTTTGAGAAAGAGAGCCGAGATTCAAGAGCCAAGAATCAAGATTTAAAATCTTGGTTCTCGTGTCTTGCTCTTGGTTCTATATAATCAACTTGATGATCTCGATTGTTCTAAATTGTTACCAACTTGCTTTTTTCACTCCCGGGATCAGGCCTGCATTGGCCATTTCTCTGAAAGTTACTCTGGAAAGACCGAATGTTCTCATGTAACCTCTTGGTCTTCCTGTTAATTTACATCTGTTGTGTAGCCTAACTGGTGAAGCGTTTTTTGGAAGTTTTTGTAATGCTTCGTAATCTCCGGCTTCTTTCAAAGCTTTTCTTTTCTCAGCATACTTAGCAACCATTGCTTCTCTTTTGCGCTCGCGCGCTTTCATTGATTCTTTAGCCATTCTTAGTTCTTTTTAAATGGTAAACCGTAATGTGTTAATAATGCTTTTGCTTCCTTATCAGTTTTAGCTGATGTCACAAAAGTAATGTCCATTCCCTGGATTTTTTTCACTTTATCGATCACGATTTCAGGGAAAATAATCTGCTCAGTAATACCGAGGTTATAGTTTCCTCTTCCGTCGAAACCGTCTGCTTTAATTCCTGAGAAATCTCTGATTCTTGGAAGTGCCGAGGAAGTTAATCTGTCTAAGAACTCATACATTCTGTCGGCTCTTAGGGTAACTCTTGCACCTACGGGCATTCCTTTTCTGAGTTTGAAAGCAGCTTCGTCTTTCTTGGAAATAGTTCCTACTGCTTTTTGTCCGGTGATGGCTGTCAATTCTTCCACTGCATAATCTACGATTTTTTTATCGGCAGTAGCAGCTCCCAAACCTTGAGATACAACGATTTTTTCCAATCTGGGAACCTGCATTACAGATTTGTACCCAAATTCTTCCATCATTGCAGGAACAATTTTCTCTTTATATATTTTTCTAGGTCTTGCTATAAATTCCATTGTCATTTACAATTATAAAGTTTCACCGGTTGACTTGGCAACTCTTACTTTTTTATTTTCTTCTACTTTGCTTCCTGTTTTGGTAGCTTTTCCGTTTTTATCCATCAAAGCCACGTTAGAAACATGGATAGAAGCTTCTTTTTCTACAATTCCTCCCTGAGGGTTAGATGCGGATGGTTTTACGTGTTTTTTCACGATGTTCACACCTGCTACAATTACTCTGGGGTCTTTACCTTCTTTTCTGATTACTTCCAGAACCTCTCCTTTGCTGCCTTTATTTTTTCCGGTGGTAACGATTACGTTATCGCCTCTTTTAATTTTAACTTTTGTCATTGTCTTAAAATTTTAAAAAATTAAAGTACTTCGGGAGCTAATGAAATCACTTTCATATATTCCTTGTCTCTCAGTTCACGTGCAACAGGGCCGAAAACACGGGTTCCTCTCATTTCTCCGGCAGCATTCAGAAGAACGCAAGCGTTATCGTCAAATTTGATGTAAGATCCATCTTTTCTGCGAATTGCTTTTTTGGTTCTTATTACTACGGCTTTAGAGACTTGTCCTTTTTTAGCATTTCCTTGCGGTGTAGAATCCTTGATCGTCACTACGATTTTATCACCAACGGAAGCATATCTTCTTCTGGTACCTCCCAGAACTCTGATCACCAAAACTTCTTTTGCTCCGGTATTATCAGCTACTTTTAATCTTGATTCTGTTTGTAACATTACTTAGCTTTTTCAATGATTCTTACTAATCTCCATCTTTTATTTTTGCTCAAAGGTCTGGTTTCCTGAATCAGGACCGTATCGCCTTCGTTGCACTCGTTGTTCTCGTCGTGTGCGGTATATTTTTTCGTTTTCAATACGAATTTACCATACATCGGGTGTTTCATTCTCATCGTTTCGCTTACAACAATAGTTTTTTCCATTTTGTTGCTGGAAACCACTCCGATTCTTTCTTTTCTTAAATTTCTTTCCATTGTAAAAATGAATTATTGTTGTTTTGCGCTTAGTTCTGTTTCCAATCTTGCGATGGTTCTTCTCAAATCTCTGATTTGGATTGGGTTTTCTACAGGACTGATTCTGTGCGCTAATTTTGTTTTGAGATATTCCGCTTTCAGTTCAGTAAGTTTGTTCTGTAAGTCACCTGCGTTCAATTTCTTGATGTCAGCATTTTTCATAATTCAAAGATTTATTGAGGTTTTACAAAATCGTTAGCGACGATAAACTTAGTGACTACGGGCAATTTCTGTGCAGCAAGGCGGAGTGCTTCTTTGGCAACGTCATGAGGAACGCCTCCTACTTCGAACATAATTTTACCAGGCTTCACTACAGATACCCAATATTCAACGGCACCTTTACCTTTACCCATCCTTACTTCGGCAGGTTTTTTGGTAATCGGCTTATCCGGGAAAATTTTGATCCACAGTTGCCCTTCTCTTTTCATATATCTCGTAGCGGCAATACGCGCTGCTTCGATTTGTCTTGCGGTGATCCACGCTCCGTCGATGGCTTTAATTCCGAAAGTTCCATACGCGAGTTGTGCTCCTCTCTGCGCATTTCCCTTCATCTTCATCTTATGAACTTTACGGAATTTGGTTCTTCTTGGTTGTAACATTTTCTTAAATTTTAGATGCTAGATTTCAGATTTTAGATTTCAGATTTTAAAAAAGTAACGGTGATTTAAAACTTAAAATTTACTATCTAAAATTTTTAGTTGTTATTATTTCTTCTTGGTCTTCTATCGCCTCTGTCATCTCTTCTGTCTCTTCCTCCTCCATGTGATTTCTTCTGCTGTTGTCCTACAAGGGGTGTAAGTTCTCTTTTCCCGTACACTTCACCTTTCATGATCCAAACTTTCACGCCGAGTTTTCCATATTGTGTCTGGGCCTCACCGATATGATAATCGATATCTGCTCTGAAGGTAGATAATGGAATTCTTCCGTCTTTGAAAGATTCGCTTCTTGCCATTTCAGCTCCGTTCAAACGTCCTGAAATCATTACTTTTATTCCTTCTGCACCCATTCTCATGGTGGAAGCGATGGCCATTTTCACAGCTCTTCTGTAGGAAATTCTGTTTTCAATCTGTCTTGCAATGCTGTCTGCCACTAATACGGCATCCAGTTCAGGTCTTTTGATTTCGAAGATATTGATCTGAACATCCTTACCTGTAAGTTTTTTCAATTCTTCTTTCAGTTTATCAACTTCCTGCCCACCTTTCCCGATGATAAGTCCCGGTCTTGCTGTAGTGATGGTTACGGTTACTAATTTCAGTGTTCTTTCAATATAAATTCTTGAAACTCCACCTTTAGATAATCTTGCCTCAAGGTATCTTCTGATCTTGTAGTCTTCAGCGATTCTGTCTCCATAATCTTTACCACCATACCAGTTCGAATCCCATCCTCTGATGATACCTAATCTGTTACCAATTGGATTTGTCTTCTGTCCCATACCTTGATTATTTATTATCTTTAGTTCCTAAGATTAAAGTGATGTGGTTTGATCTTTTTCTGATTCTGTACCCTCTTCCTTGCGGTGCCGGTCTTAGTCTCTTCAATTGTCTTGCACTATCCACCATAATTTCTTTTACGATTAAGTTGGCTTCTTCGATATCCGCCCCTTCATTCTTCAATTGCCAGTTGGCCATAGCAGAAAGAAGTACTTTCTCTAATTTATTAGAAGCGTCCTTTTTGGAATATTTAAGGATATACAATGCTTTATCTACTTCTACTCCTCTAATGATATCAGCTACTAATCTCATTTTTCTTGGCGAAGAAGGGCAGTCATTATGTAACGCTTTTGCTACATCCTGCTTTGCTAGTTTACGTGCTAATGCACTTTCTCTTTTTCTTGATCCCATGATTATCTGCTTCCTTTATTTTTGTTACCACCGTGACCTCTAAAAGATCTTGTCGGAGAAAATTCGCCTAACTTGTGTCCTACCATATTTTCAGTAACATAAACCGGGATAAAGGATTTCCCGTTGTGTACTGCGATGGTTTGTCCTACGAAGTCCGGAGAGATCATGGATGCTCTGGACCAAGTTTTAATTACTGTCTTTTTATTAGACTCTATATTTGTCTGAACCTTCTTATCTAAAGTATGATGAATGAAAGGTCCTTTTTTAAGTGATCTTGCCATAATTATTTTCTTTTAGATACGATGTAACGGTTCGATGCTTTATTTTTCTTTCTTGTTTTATATCCTTTGGCGGGTTTTCCGTTTCTGGATCTTGGGTGTCCTCCTGAAGAGCGCCCTTCACCACCACCCATTGGGTGATCGACAGGGTTCATAGCTACTGGTCTTGTTCTTGGTCTTCTTCCCAGCCATCTGCTTCTACCCGCTTTTCCGGATACCGTAAGCTGATGGTCTGAATTGGATACAGAACCTATCATTGCAACACATTCTGTAAGAATCATTCTGGATTCTCCTGAAGGCAGTCTTACAATCGCGTATTTACCATCTCTGGAAGTTAACTGAGCGGAAGATCCTGCGCTTCTTGCCATAATAGCACCTTGCCCGGGTCTCAATTCGATACATGAGATCACTGTTCCCAAAGGAACATTTTTCAATTTCATGGCGTTTCCAACGTTAGGCTCGGCAGACTCAGAAGAAATTACTTTCTGGTCTACTTTGATCCCGTTAGGAGCGATGATGTATCTTTTTTCTCCGTCCGCATACTCAAGAAGTGCGATAAATGCAGTTCTGTTCGGATCGTATTCTACAGATTTTACGGTGGCTTCAATATCAAACTTATTTCTCTTGAAGTCGATAATCCTGTATTTCTTTTTGTGTCCACCTCCGGTGTAACGCATGGTCATTTTACCAGTTTGGTTACGTCCACCTGACTTACTAATACCAACGGTTAGAGATCTCTCTGGTTTGTTGGTAGTAATTTCCTCAAAGTTATTTACAACTCTGAATCTCTGTCCCGGGGTGATAGGTTTTAATTTTCTAACAGACATTACTATTGTTTATAATATTTACTAAATTCTGATTATGCTGAAAACACGTCGAGTACTTCTCCTTCTGCAAGGGTAATAACGGCTTTTTTCAGTTTGTTGGTTTTTCCTACCTGAAGTCCTTTTTTAGTGTGCTTCGAAGAAACTTTAGGAGCATAAATCATGGTTCTGACGTCTGCTACTTTTACACCGTAAGCTTCTTCTACCGCTGTTTTGATCTGGATTTTATTCGCCTTTGGGTTTACCAAGAAAGAATAAGCACCTCGGAGTTCAGTTAGGTAGTTTGCTTTTTCTGAAATTACTGGTTTAATAATAACTGACATGATTTATTTCTTTAAATTTTCTGTGAATTTTTCGATAGCATCTTCAATGAATACGATTTCACCTGCATGTACCAAGTCATAAGAGCTGATCTCATTATAAGTCAACACTTTTGTTTTAGGTAAATTTCTGGAGGATAGGTATACATTTTTGTTCGCTTCAGATAAAACATACAATGATTTTTTACCTTCGAAACCTAATGCATTATTCAGGTTGATAAATTCTTTCGTTTTAGGCGCATCAAAAGAGAATGATTCCAAAACTTTGATCGAATTATCTTTCATTTTCTGAGAAAGCACAGATTTTTTAGCCAATCTTTTAAGCGCTTTGTTCAGTTTGAATCTGTAATCTCTTGGTTTCGGGCCGAATACTCTACCTCCACCTTTAAATATTGGCGACTTAATGTCCCCGTATCTTGCAGATCCTGAACCTTTTTGCTTCTTAAGCTTTTTTGTAGAACCAACAATTTCGTTTCTTTCTTTCGATTTATGAGTTCCCTGTCTTTGTGCAGCCAGATACTGTTTCACTTCTAAGTAAACCGCGTGTTGGTTTGGCTCGATTCCGAATACGGATTCATCAAGCGTTACTTTTCTTCCGGTTTCTTTTCCAGATATATTATATAC
>JADMKO010000097.1:13656-21199 GCA_015478785.1 Chryseobacterium sp.
ACTAGTTCCATCTTCTGATAATTACATAAGAATTTATAGCTCCCGGAACAGCCCCTTTTACTACTAAAAGATTTTGTTCATCATCTACTTTTAACACTTCAAGATTCTGAACGGTAACTTGCTTACCACCCATTCTTCCTGCCATTCTCATCCCTTTGAATACTCTTGAAGGGTCGGAACCTGCACCAATGGAGCCCGGAGCTCTCAGCCTGTTGTGCTGTCCGTGAGTTGCCTGCATTACTCCGCCGAAGTTGTGTCTTTTCACTACTCCCTGGAATCCTTTACCTTTTGAAGTTCCTGTTACATCCACATATTCTCCTTCCGAGAACAGATTTACTTTCACTTCATCTCCTACTTTCAAATGATCGAACCCGTGGTGGAATTCTACCAATTTAGCTTTAGGAGCAGAACCAGCCTTTTTGAAATGGCCGGCTAACGCTTTACCAACGTTCTTTTCACTCTTGTCATCGAAACCCAACTGAAAGCCTACATAGCCATCGTTTTCTACGGTTCTGACCTGTAAAACCGAGCATGGTCCTGCCTGAATAACGGTGCAAGGAATATTTTTCCCATTCTCGTCAAACAAAGAGGTCATACCGATTTTTTTTCCAATAATACCTGACATTATTTACTTTATAAATGTTGTTTCACTTTATTTCTTTCACGGTTTCGAAGCGATTTCTATGTTTACATTAGGCACACTTCTCCCCTAAAAAGAGTGTGCAAATTTATGAATATTTTTTGAACTGACAAACAGCGACTTAAAAAAAAATTAGGAATTCATAAAAAAACTTCAGCGATGTACTGAAGTTTTAAAAATAATGCAGAAATAAAAGCCTTTATTTCACGATCATTTTAAAGGTCTTTACTTTGCCTTTTGATTCTGATGAGACTTCCAGAAAATAGTTGCCTTTCGTTAACTGATGCTCCAGATTAAAAAATTGTCGGCTGTCTTTGGTTAATTTTTGCTGAAAAACTACCCTTCCGGAAGCATCGTATATTTTTAAATAACATTGCAGTTTCTGAAGCACACTTCCCGCCAAATGAAAATTCCCGCTATTGGGATTATTATACAACACCAGATCTTTTGAGAGATTCACCTCTGAATTGGAAAGTTCCGCCCTTGAATCAAAACGGGCAATGAAACCCGTGCGTTCATTCTGTAATTTAGCTGTTTGTGCTGCGCCGGGTGTAGTAATGCCCGTGTCCGCTAATGTGCTTCCATACAAATAAAAAGTACCCTGTCCCGTCACAACATTGATGCTGGGATTATTAGGAGTAGCAATACTGGCTCCTCCGTAATATGACGTCCACTCTCTGGCGCCATTCTCGTTAAATTGAGCAAAAACTAAATTAGCTGCACCGCCCGAAAACGATCCGACAGGCATGGTATCAATATAAGCTCCAGGAGTTGCCAGATTTACATTACCGTTCGAATACTGGACAAAAGTAAGAATAACATCGTTTCCCATCAATGCTAAAGGAGAAACCCCATATGCAGAATATTCTTCACCCGGACCTCCGAAATGAGTGCTCCAAAGTCTTGCACCATCCAGACTGAATTTCGAGAGGTAGATGTCTGATTCTCCCGCAAGGGATGGCTGATGACTGCCGGGAGTTCCAAAATAAGCTCCATTACCACCTGCATAATCTATAATATCACCAATAAGATAAATCCCAGAAGAATTCACTTCTATTCCGCTTGGCAGCTGTGCCAGTGGGCCCATAATAAGTTCCCCACACTCTGGTTCCTGTATCCGCATTCAATTTCGTTACAGTACATATAGATTTCTGGGCCTGAAATGCCCCTGCCGTAGCCATGGTTTCTCCATTCGGATTGCGGTCTCCACTACCCAACAAATATAAATCCATTGTGAAACTTGATACTGTACACCAGAGAAGCAGGAAAGTAAGTTGCCCAAACTAAAGAACCATTTGCATCCAGTTTAGCCACATACGTATTAGGCTGAATATTACTGTTCGGATCATATATTACCTCATAATTTTCCTGAAAGACACCTGGTGTAGAAAATCCTGCCTGTTTGTTGGTATTTCCTACAATGTAGGTATTTCCTGCGGGATCATGATTGACAACAACTCTTGCGTGGTCGTTTGGTAAATAAGTTTTCCAAAGAAGTGTTCCCGTAGGGCTTTGTTTAGAAAAAAGAACTTTATCCGCTTCGTTGGCTTCCGGCATAGGAAACCATGTACCGGCAGTTGCCGGAGCAGACATTCCTGCATTTACAAATTGAAGACCGTAGGTATTGCCCAAACTGTCAAAGGAAAAATGCTGCTGGTTATAATTAAAAATATCCGCGTACTGTGCTGAAATCAGGCCACCAGTACTGTTGAAAGAACCCATATAAAAGTTTGAAAACTGACTTAGATCGTATGCAGGACCAGCCGTCACAAATTGCGAATAATAAGCAGTACTGTAGGAAGAATTCGTTTTAACATTGGAATAAAAGTGAAAGTTCTCATTCGCATCTAACTGAAAATAATTCATATGAGAATGTCCCAGATCTGTACCGGCAGGCCCTATATAAGTACCCCAGGTTCTGTCGTATTCCTGCCCTTCTACTTTCAAAAAAAATAAAATAAGAAGCAACGGAAAGATTTTAAATATTGATTTCATCTCTATTCATTTAAACATTTATTGAATAATCAGATAAGTTTCATTTGTAGAAGGCAAATAGAACCAAAAGGCTTCAGAAAAATTTCCAAGTTGGTAATCGTTTACATTAGATGTTCCACATGGAGAAGAAAATAAATCATCACCCATCAGAAATTGATCCCCTGTATGAACTCCTGTATTATCTTTAGTTAAAAACCAGCTGAATTGCCAGCGTGTAGTGAAAGACATAACGGCTAACAAACCTGAATTAGGTGGATACTCTTGATAAATACCCCCTGTTGGTGTTGTTCTAACCGACCATTCGTCTATAATAGGTAGGCTTTCATTATATGATTTTATTTCGGTTTGAAAATTAGCTGGAAATTCAAACGAAGCCCAAACAGCCAAACTCCCCATTAATAAGGAAACAAAAATAAAATTTTTCGTATTTTATAATATTTAAAGTGAACCGTAAAGCTAATACTAACATAAACAATGTGCAAACAAAACGATATATTTTTAGGTTAAGTTTGCATTATGCGCCAGGTTTTTGAGAACTTATTACCAGTAAATATAAAAACTTCAAATGAATGAAGTTTTAAATTTAATTTCAAAATAATCTTCTATTTCGCTTTTCGGAATTTATTGAACCAGAAAATGAAACCTGTCACCGGAAGTGAAAAACCAATAAAACACACAATGAAATACAGAATGATGCTTTTCAAGCCCAATATTTCGCCCGTATGCAAGGGTTTTACCAAGGTGGTGAACTGCTGATGCAAAGGTTTCTCCCAAAACAAATCTTTAGATTTTACCACTCCGGTTTTGTCCAGCGTAATCTGATCCGGAAGCATCGCGCCCAGCCAGTTGTTGGTATTAATCTTAGAAATCACAAACCTTGGATTGTCTTTATTGGGAAATTCTATGGCGGTTACCGCCTCATAAGGAAGAACCTGATTTGCATTCCAAAGAATGGTTTCCAGAGAAGCGGAAGGCTCTTCTTTCAGTTCCGATTTCTCATTTTGCCGGTTCAGCATATCACTGAAAATAGCATCAAAAGCAGAATTGTCTTCCTGATTTTCCTGAGAAACTCCTGAAATAGAATCTCCGCCCAGGGAAACGATGAGTGCATTTTTCATCCATGGATAAGTAACATACAAACCTGTTACTGCCATAAAAAAAAGCAGAAGAAATGCGTAAAAACCCATGGTATTGTGCAAATCGTAATTGATGCGCTGAAATTTCCCTGAGAACTTCACCGTGAAAGCCTGTTTCCAATATTTCCACTTTTTGGGAATCCACAGCACCAAACCGGAAAGCAGCAAGACACAGAACATCAGTATGGCCACCCCGTTGATCTGCCTTCCCACTTCACCCATCATCAGATTCCGGTGAATATCGAGAACCACTTCAAAAAACTGATTCAAATTCGTGTCGCCCATTCCCAGTTCTTTTCCTGTATATGGATCATAATACGTTGCCACATCCGAATTATCTTTCTGATAAGTGACTACATAACTTCGTTTCGGATCATCGGAAATCGTTAATCCTGTGAGTTTTTTCCCTTCTTTTTCAAGATTTATCTGAATTTCGGCGGGAGTTTTCTTAGCCGTTTCCGTTGCTTTTACAAAAATTTTCTCCTTGTTCAGCAAGTCGGTGAACTGATTTTTAAAAGCATACACACAACCGGAAAGACACACCACCACGATGACGAGTCCGGAAAGCAGCCCGAACCAAAGATGCAGAACTCCCATGATATATTTAAACAGGGATTCCTTTTTTCTTCTTTTTCGCAGGAGTGTTTTTTTGAAACGGGACATTTTTTTTTAAAAAAATAGCTATAAAACGGAAGCATTAAAACAAACGGGTTGTCTTAATGCTTCACAAAACTGAAATCAATATTTATTCTCTTCCTTTGAACTGCTGGTCTTTCACCAATTCCAGAAACTTGTCATACTGCTCCGGATAAAGCGATGTTTTCATGGCTTCTTTCCTCTGCACGTCAAACTTACTCCAGTATTCCCGGGCAAGATCTGTATTTCCGTGGTAGATATCATGAGCATCGTTGAAGGCTTTTTCGAAAGCATCATTGGAAGCATTCAGCATGGTAAACTGTTCATTGGTCAACTGCGCTTCTGTTCTTATTTTTTCCAGAAGATCATTGGTATATCTTGGTCTTTTTCTGGAATTTTTGTCCACAAATTCATTGAATTTAACCAACTGGTCTGCTTTCAGAACATTGGCCATTTCCAAAGATTGCTGTGCTCTTAGTTCCTCGTTTTTAATTCCTAATGCAACGCGATCCATCTGCCCGCCCTGCGCTTTGGCTGCTTCAAAATTCTGCTCTTGTTGTTTTTTGTATTTTGCCGTAATTTCGTCAAAGTTTTTTTCCTGTTCGGGAGTCAGGGTTACTTCTTTCTTAAATTCCGCGAAATCAATTCCTCTTTTTTTCTTTCCGGAACATGACATGATTGCCAACGCCATGATGACCATTAAAACTGCTTTGATATTCATTGTATAATGTTTTTAAAATTTATAATTAATTTGTGCTGAAAAATTTCTCGGCTGAATCTGATCAATATATCCGCCACGGAAATAGGAATTATAGCCTACGGAATCGAAAATATTATTCAAGAAAACCCGCACTCCTAAACCATTGCTGAAAGTATATCCTGCCTGCGCATCTACGGTGGTATATTCCTGCATCATGAACGGTTGCACTCCGGGTTTTACTGCCAGCTCATGTCCGTTATTAAAGGTTTTTTTTGTAAAATCATCTACGGGTCTTTCACCAACATAATACACTCCTGCTCCAAGATCAAAACCATTCAGGATTCCTTCACTAAATTTATAGTTGATCCAGGCATTTGCAGTATTTTTCGGTGTGTTCAACGGTGCTGAACCTTCCACAAAAGCAGGGCTGTCGTGGTATTGCGCATCAATATAAGCCCAACCTGCCATCACCTGAAGATTAGGAAGAATTCTTCCGATGAGTTCCACTTCTGCTCCCCGTCTTCTGAGTTCACCCGCTAAACCATAGAAACCGGTAGCATTTCCCTGACTGTTCAAAACGGAATAAGAAAGATTGTCCGCCAAAATATCAAAGAGTGTAATATTAAATCTCAATTTTTGATCGAACCAATCGGATTTCACACCCGTTTCCCATTGTGTGGAAGTAGAAGGGCCTACGGTTCCGCCATCCATCAACGGATTGTTAGCAGATCGTAATGCTGTGGTAGTGGTATAAGATCCAAAAACGTTTACATTTTCCACCGGAGAAATCATCAGCCCCAAAGAAGGATTCCATGCTTCGCTTTTACCTTCCGAGTTCCCATTAAGATGACTGTACCGAATTCCCAGATGTACTTTTACATATTTGTTGAAAGTAATTACATCCTGAGCCATGAGCCCAAAAGTTGGAGCCAAGGTATTTACAAAAGGATTTTTAGCTGCCAACGCAAACTGGGTTCCGTCAATATTCGCTGGAAGCACATTGCTGATATCTTGTAAAACATTGATGTTATCCACATTTTTAGCTTCATAAGAAATGGTTGAAACCTCAGTTTGTTTCCAGTCGAAACCGAGTTGGAAAGTATGTTTTAAAAATCCGGTTTGTACTTCCTGACCGATAAAATCAAACTGCAATACCTGATTTCTATCTTCCCGATCAGATTTCGCCAATGTTCTCGCTCTTTCGGCATAGCCTGTTGCTGCACTTCCTGCTCCGATGGAAGCTCCAATGAGCGTATTCTCATAACTTGAATTGATATACGCCGCCCGGATTTTAAATTTATCATTCAATCTTCTGACCGCAGTGGTAGAAAAATTATAGGTTGTAATTTCCGCGTTATCTGTAGCAAATCCGAGGAATTTTCCTTTTGGCATTTCGTACAAAGCGTTGGTATCACCGTCTGCTAAATTCACGGTTCCTCTGTCGGGAGTAGTATTATTCTTCATATAATCCATTTCCACGACGATATCTGTGTGCTGATCCGGCCGGAAAGCAACGGAAGGGTTTATATAAATTCTGTCGGTAGAAACGTGCTTACGAAACGAATTGTTGTTTTGATACGCTGCATTAAGGCGTACTGCGAACTGCTTGCTTTTGTCAAGAACTTTCTGAAAATCAATTGTCGGCCGGTAAAAATCCCAGCTTCCGTAGCGGAAACCTACGCTGGTTTGATCGAGAAACCGGGGTGTTTTGGTAACGATATTAATAACGCCGCCCGGAGAGCCCAAACCATCGCCAACTCCTTGCGTAACCGCTGCTGAGCCTTTGATTACCTGAATACTTTCCACGCCTTGCATATCGGTCATCATGGAACCGGTTCTGAAGTCGGAATCCATCATCACGCCGTTTTTCAACACAGGAACGCCGCGATAACCACGGATGGACATGCTTTCCTTTACGCCGCCATAACTCCCAAACTGAGTAACTCCCGGTATATTTTTCGCAACATCGGTTACCGTAAGTCCGCCAAGATCCTCGATCACTTTGTGGGAAACTACCGAAATACTCTGGATCTGATCTCTCGTTTTCAGTGGCAGTCTGGTGATGACTTCCAGGCCTTCCGGCTGTTTGTTCTTTTCACCAAAAAGTTCTACTTCTTCTATCTGTTGGATTTTAATGGTGTTGTGGGAAACCTGAGCATCTACAAAACATGCGCCCAGAATAATAAAGGAAATGGATACCGTTCTTCTCATCGTTTATTTAATTAACGACAGCAAATTTACTATTTTTAATTATTCTAAATAGCCATTGTGTATGATTTAAATCATATTTTTTTCGGAAAAGTATGTAAGGCCCGATAAATATGGAAACAAAAACAAAAAAATCCGCACCTTTTCGGGAACGGATTTCGTTATGATAGAATACTAATTTTACTCACAATACAACTTCTGTGGATAACTACTGATCGTCTGAACTTG
>JADMKO010000098.1 GCA_015478785.1 Chryseobacterium sp.
ATCTCCGTCATACACGTATTCCCGGTACACTTCGTCAGAAATAATGACGATGTCATGCTTCAGTGCGATTTCTGCCAACTTCTGAAGTTCCTCCAACGAATACAGATATCCTGTGGGATTTCCGGGATTACAGATGATAATAGCCTTTGTTCTCGGCGTTATTTTTTTCTCAAATTCTTCAATGGAAGGAAGGGCAAAACCGGTATCGATAATTGAAGGCACCGCAACTACATTCACGCGGAAGGTGCTTGCAAAACCATTGTAATTAGCGTAATAAGGTTCCGGAATAATCACCTCATCACCATCATCACAAAGGGTGGAAATGGCAAAATTCAAAGCTTCGGAGCCTCCGTTCGTCACGATGAAATTATTCGGAGTAAGGTCGGTAAAACCCAAAGAATGATAGTACGTTACCAATGCATTTCGATATTCTATATTTCCTTCAGAAAGGGCATATTCCAAAACACTGAGGTCAATATTCCTGATCGCTTCCATCGCCGTTTCAGGAGTTTTGATGTCGGGCTGGCCGATGTTCAGGTGATACACTTTCATTCCCCGTTGCTTGGCCTGAGTGGCGAATGGAACCAGTTTTCTTACTGGCGAAGCAGGCATATTTTCAGCCCTTTTTGATATTTGTGGCATTGCGTTTCTTTATTTTCACAAAAATACAAATTTTCAGGCGAAGAAGTGCCTATTACAGCACCCATTTTGTGTGTCTTTTTCCATGTCAGAATTTGCGCTTTTTTTATTAAAAATTACATTTACCTTTGCAGAAAGGGAGATTTCAATTTCGACAACATTACTCAATGACAAAGATTCTACTGCTTTCCGACAGCCATTCCTATATCGATGACAGAATTCTCGAATATGCCGGCAAAGCAGATGAAATATGGCATTGCGGAGATTTCGGAAGCATGGATGTTTTGGAAAAACTTGAAAAAACAAAACCATTGAAAGGAGTTTTCGGAAATATTGATGGCGATAAAATCCGTCGTTGTGTTCCGGAAGTCAGTAGTTTCCTGTGTGAAAATGTGGAAGTTCTGATGATTCACATCGGCGGTTATCCAGGAAGATACACGCCCTTAGCGCGAAAAGAAATTGCTGAGAAAAAACCGAAACTGTTTATTTCAGGGCATTCGCACATTCTGAAAGCGATGTATGACGATAAAAATGCGCTGCTCCACCTGAATCCCGGAGCATGCGGAAAACAGGGCTGGCATCAGATGAGAACCATGATGCAGTTTGAAATAGACAATGAGACGATCCAAAATCTGCAGATTATTGAACTGGGAAAAAAATAAAGAAGTGAAAATAAAAGATCAGGTATCGGTGATAGACGAAAATCTTAGCGGAACGGTGACTTCAGTTCACGGAAACCGGGTTGTTTTTATAGATGATTACGGATTTACCCATTCTTTCCGAAAGGATCAGCTGGTATTGCGCGAACATTCTTTATACGAAAATCTGCAACTTCAGAAAAAACCGGAGCCTGGAAAAACAAAGTCAAAGAAACATCATAAAAAGCATTTTGTTCTGGATCTTCATTTCGGGAAAATGGTGACCCATCCTGAACGTTATGAAAGCTTCGAAAGACTTTTCATCCAGAAAGAAAAATTATTGGAAACCATCGCTTATTGCAGGAAGAACAATCTCAAAAAGCTTGAAATCATCCATGGAATCGGCGACGGCACGTTGCAACAGATGGTGCAGGAAGTGCTCATCAGCCAAACCGGACTGGATTTTCGGAATACGGCGATTCTACATCATCAGTCCGGTTCGGTAATGGTGGAATTTATTTAGATTTATTCTCAGGAACCAGCGCAAAACGGGAAGCATAGAATTTCCCGTCTTTAATTTCGCCCGAAACTTTTGCTTTTTTCACCACTTTACAGAAACCATCTTCTGCGTGAGGATTTCCGTGATCCTTAATGGTAGTGCCTTCCACATAATACACATTGTTGTCCATTCTGACGGCCAGAGCGCAACCTCTGTCATTTTTCTGATCAAAATTGCACATTCCACAGGAAGCTTCCACATATTGATTGGTCACTTTTTTCTGAGCAAAAACCGATACTGAAAACACCAGCATCATCAGTAAAAACATTTTTTTCATATTCAAATTATTTAAGGTTAAAGGTAATAAATTAAAGCAAATATAAGATAACATTGATAAAACTCATATTGTATTCCTGAATTTTACAACCCAAATAATTTTAATAAATTTGCTCACTTCAAGATGGAAAAACTCAATTTACTTTTTACCCAGGACGGTTTACAATACCAAATGGTGCGTGGCAAAAACGTTCAGGACGAACAATCTTATTTCGTGAAAGAAGAATCTCCGGCAGATTTCATTTCCCGAAAACTGGAAATGGCGCTGGACAAAAAACACAGCGAAATTACCGTAGTGTCCGCACTGAACCGTTTTACACTGATGCCCGAGGGTTTCAGCGAACACGAAATGGGCTATGACCTGATCGCATTCAATTCGCCGGTCAATAAAAACGAAGAAGAACTGATGCTCTCTGTCAATAAAAAATACGGAGTGCAGTTTTATTATACTTTCCCGAAAAAGTGGTACGCGATGTTGAAATCCCGGGAACTTCCTGTAAAATTTAATTTCTCGGGCGAAAAATTTCTCAATTCCATCAGCGCAAAAGGTGGAAAAGAAATCCACATCAATCTGTATCACCAGCAGTGTGAGTTTATTGCGCTGGAAAACAAAAAAGTGATCCTGTACAACAATCTCGATATCAATTCTGAAGTAGATTTTCTTTATTTCATCATGTTCAGCATCAGCAAAATTGGTTTTGGCATCAAGGAAACCCGCTTTTTCGTGTACGGAGAAACTTCAGAAAACGAGACTTTTATTTCAGAACTCCGGAAATTTGTCCGCCATCTGAAAATAATTCATGACAATCAACCAAAGAAAAATTTCATTCTAAAATAACGCTTATGTATCGCATTATATCAGGAAAATGGAAAGCCAAAAAAATTGCTGCGCCGAAACATTTCGATGTGCGGCCCACCACTGATTTTGCGAAAGAAGCGCTTTTCAGCATTATCGAAAACCGATATGAACTGGAATTTGCTTCCGTTCTGGATCTTTTTGCGGGCATCGGCTCCATCACGCTGGAGTTCGCTTCCAGAGACTGTCAGGATATTACCAGTGTGGAAATGAATCCTAAACATTGTAGCTTTATTTCCACTGTAGCCGCGGAACTGGATATGGCTTTACAGATCAGTGTTCAGCGTGCGGATGTCTTTGACTGGCTAAAGAAAAACCGGACCAAAAAACAATACGATATCATCTTTGCAGATCCGCCTTTTGAGATGGACGAAAAGAAATACGGCGAATTGATTTCCCTAATTTTAAACAATAATTATCTGAAAGAAAACGCAATCCTGATTCTTGAACATCA
>JADMKO010000099.1:0-9526 GCA_015478785.1 Chryseobacterium sp.
TATTTTAGCTTCTTTTAAAATCGTGATCGATCTTCAACGGGAACTTCTTGATATATCTGAGGAAATCGGCGACGAAGGAACCAATTCTCAAATGAGTGACTACATTACCCAACAGGAAAAAGAAGTCTGGATGTATAATTCTTACCTCGGGAAATAATTCACAATCCCACATCGCTCTTCAATAAGGGCGATTTTTTTTACTTAAAATTTGGGTTTTCATTATCCGAATATTTTCATTTTAAAATTCCTTCTCTCCAAATAGAATCTTCTTTGTATTTTTGAAACATGGAAATCACCTCATTACTCATCGGCCTTTTTCTTGGCATTATAGCCGGAACTGCGATTGTGTACTTCGCCTTAAAATCGGGAAATGTTCCCCGGAAAAAATATGACGAGGTTCATCAAAATTTTATTCGAAGCGAAGCGGATTTGCAAAACTTTCAGCTTAAAAAAGATGAATTGGAAAAAATGATTCTACAGGAAAAGGAACGCAACAACCAGCAATCCGAAATCCTGAAAGAAGTGCAACACAATCTCGCCCGCATCAATGCTGTGAATGAAAATCAGAATGAACAAATCATACGGCAGACCGAAATAAATACGAAACAAGCAGGCGAAATAGAAACTTTGCGGAATGAGAAACTGCGCCTCAGCGAACTGAAATCAGAGCTCTCTGCACAAAATGAAAATCTGAAAAAGCTTCTGGAAAATCAGAAAGATGAAATTATAAAACTTCAGGAAGCTGCAAAAAACGAATTTAAAAATATTGCCAACGAACTCTTCGAGGAAAAATCCAAAAAATTCACTGATGCAAATAAAGAAAATCTGGATACCCTTCTGAAACCGTTGGGTGAAAACCTCGAAAGTTTCAAAAAACGCGTCAATGAAGTATATGAAAATGAAACGCGCGAAAGGTTTTCTCTCAATACTACCATCAAACTCATGATGGAACAAACCAACAAAATAAGCTTGGAGGCCAATAATCTGGCGACCGCCTTAAAAGGCCAGACGAAAACCCAGGGCGACTGGGGCGAGATGATTCTGGAAAGAATTCTGGAAGATTCCGGGCTTTCAAAAGACCGGGAATATTTTGCCCAAATGAATATTAAAACCGAAAACGGAGAAAATCAGAGGCCGGATTTTGTTCTGAAACTTCCGGGAAATCAAATGGTAGTTATTGATTCTAAAGTTTCATTAAACGCTTATGAGCGAATGATAAGTGCTGAAAATGAAGAAACTCGTCAACAGAATCTCGCATTACACATCGCTGCAGTAAAAAAACATATTGACGCGCTTGCCCTGAAACGTTACGATAATTTAAAAGAATCTCTGGACTTCACCATTATGTTTATCCCGATAGAGCCTGCATTTCTGACAGCAGTACAAAATGATTCACAACTTTGGAATTATGCTTATCAGAAACACATTATCATGCTGAGCCCGACCAACCTTATTGCGTATCTGAAATTGATTTCCGATGTGTGGAAAAGAGCAGATCAAAATAAAAATGCAGAAGAAATCGCAAGACAAGCCGGAGCATTGTATGATAAATTTGATGGTTTTGTTGCTGATCTTTTGAAAATCGGGAAGAAAATGGATGATGCCAAAGGCGATTATGAAAACGCTATGAAAAAACTTTCTTCAGGCCGGGGAAATCTTGTAGGAAGTGCGCAAAAACTCAAACAACTGGGCGCTTCTACAAAAAAACATCTTCCAGAAGCTCTGCTTGAGCGTGCTGGCGAAGATTTCCAAACTGAATTTCGGGATCATGATGAAAATGAGAAAAACGATGATTGAAAGCCTTCAAAATGAAAAAATAAAATACCTGAACCGCCTCATTACAGACAACAGATTCAGAAAAAAAAATGGTGTTTTTGTTGTGGAAGGAAAGCAGGAAAACTCGCGGGCTTTGCAGTTTGGCTTTGAACCTTTGGAATTCTTTATTGCTGAAACCATTTATGATGGAGAAGAAATCTCAGGGAAAATTCATTCTATATCAGAGAAAATTTACGGAAAAATCGCTTATCGCGGAACTTCTGAAGGGATTATTGGAATTTATAAAATAAAAGAGAATACCTTAAAAGATTTTATTTCAGACGAAACTTCTTCAATAATTATACTGGAAAGTGTAGAAAAACCAGGCAATCTAGGAGCAATTATGCGCAGTTGCGAAGCATTCGGAATTGATGCATTAATAGTAACGGATGCGAAAGTTGATTTCTATAATCCCAACGTGATCCGATCAAGTGTCGGCTGCATTTTCGGAATGAATTTTATCCAGACCAGCAATGAGGAACTTTATAGTTATCTTAAAGAAAACGAATACCAAATCTTCACTACTATGATGGATTCAGATTCGCAAGCGATATATAAAAGGAATTTCAATTCTAAATCTGCCGTTTTGTTTGGTACGGAGCATTCGGGTCTTTCAGAATTTTGGGTTGGGAAAGGCGAAAACACGTTAATTCCGATGTCCGGAACTATTGATTCTTTAAACCTCAGTAATGCCGTTGCGATTACCTGTTATGAAATTATGAAACAAAAAACCAAATAGTTTGGGTTACCGTTCGATTTAGGCATAAAAAAAGAGGCTGATTTCTAAGAAACCAGCCTCTTACTTTTTACTAAGTAAAAATTAGTTTACTTCAACAGTAGCAGAATCAGTTACGATAGCAGCAGAATCAGTGATGATAGCAGCAGAATCGTCAACGATAATTGCAGAAGAATCCATAACTTCAACATCCATAGAATCAGCAGAAGTAGTGTCTACAGTTTCAGTTTTTTTACAAGCTACAAGAGCTAAAGCAGCTATACCTGCTACAAATAATGACTTTTTCATAATATTCAATTTGTTTTAATTGTTTTTTTGCGAGTGCAAAAGTAGTTAATATTTATTTTGTTGTTCACTTTTATTTTAAGATTTTTAAAAATCTCTATTTTTTTGCTGCTTCAGCTGCTTCTTTTGTTGCATCGGCAGCTGCATTGGCAGCACCTTTAGCAGCATCAGCAGCATTTTCTGAAGCCTCTTTTGCAGCATTAGCAGCAGCGACAGAGGTAGCAGCAGCGGCATCTGCGGCAGCATCTACTGAAGCAGTAGCAGCTGAATCCACAACAGATGCGGCAGAGTCTGTAATTATTACAGCAGAATCAATCATTGAAATTGCTGCCGAATCTTCAGAAGTTGTAGCTACATTTTCAGATTTTTTGCAAGACACTATTGATAAAACAAGAGCACCTGCGAGTAATATTGATTTATTCATTTTCATTTATTATTTTGTTTGTTGGTTTGGAATTGTTCAGCATTTTGAACATCACAAAGGTATGGCTACATTGTAATTTGTTTTAGAAAATTAATTGTAATACATTTGTAAAAGTGATTTACAAATTACTATTACTGATAATCAACTCAATATACATATATCTTACAATTGGCTGATCTGGAGATTTTACATTTTGAGCAACTGAAAACCGAGGTACAGGCTCAATATTTAAAGAATCACACTCCTTCGCATGATGATATTTCAAAGTGGAAGGGGATTGACATCATTTATTTTCAGGAAGATTTAAGAAAAGTCGCTAAAGGAAACATCAGCGAAAAGTCATTTTATACTTATTTTAAAAATAAACCTATCACTAAGGTTCCCCGCATTGACATGCTTAATTTACTGAGTATTTATGCAGGTTATGCTTCATGGTATGACTTTAAAAAGAACCATCTTTTTGCCAATGAAATTCTAAAAGAAACTGAGGAAGAAACTGAATTTATTCCAGAAGAAACTGACGAAATAGAAAGCACTTCAATTGGCGCAGCTATAACTGAAAAATCTTATATAAAAGAAGAAATAAAGAGCGATATACAAATAAGCAATTCTGATAATCAAAACGTTAGCGACAAAAGCATGTTTCTGGAAACTTATGATACTTCTGAACAAAAGCCGTTGAAAAAATCGCTGAAGAACTTTATTTTAGGAATTACCACAGGAGTGGTAGCCATCATCGCCGTGATCTCCCTTTGGCAAAACAAAATTTTCGACACGACTTACTCTTATTGCTTTTATGATGCTGACAGAAACGCTCCGATCCAGAATATGCTGGAGATAAAAGTGTTTAAAGAGAATGAATCTCCTCTTTATTACAGAATAAAACCCGGAGAATGTTTTCACTACACTACCAAAGATGAAACGCTCCGAATGCTGATTTCTTCTCCATTACATGAAAACGTGGAAGTAAACAGAAGCCTCGAGAATGCGCCACAGGAGGAAAATATCGAACTGAAACCGGACGACTATAAAATGGCCGTAGATTATTTTTCAAAAAAATCTATTCTAGGAAATCCTGAAGAATCTTCATTATTAATCAAGCAGAAACGCAGAGAACTGGAAAACAGAATCAGTGATCAGGCCGTGATTTATCAGGTGTATGACAGTGATATTTATGGAATAGAAACTTTAGACAAACAAAAATATATTTCTTTGGTTACCACTCCTACTACTTCCCTCAAAAACCTTTCTGTCATTGAAATGAAGACAGATAAAGGGAAAATAGTCTCCATAAAATTTAAAATCACAGAAGATGATGAAAATCCATAAAATATTGTCGCTTCTTTTCTTCGTTGTAATGCTTACAAAATGTAAAAAAGAGGATCAAAATCTGTCTCTGGAACAGGTGAAATACAATTCAAACAAGACAAGCTATCCTACCAACAAAATGGATAGTGCGCAGGCCATCAATAAAATCACGAAGCAAAAAGTGCGGGAAGTGCTGGAACTTTCCATTTTATATAACTCCGGAAATAAGGATACGGATATTGATGCTGCTTTGTATAAGCAGATTTTGGGGTATTTTCATAAACCTGATTCAACAACAGTGAGAAATCTCCTTACCGAACTCGACAGTTTGCAGGTAAGCAATGTGAATATCAATTCATTTGAAGTAAAAGAACGGTATTTCCAGACTGATACCCTGAATTTCGCGAAGTTTAATGTTGAATATTTTGACAAAAATAAACGTTCGATAGGCAACTATGATCGTGAAGCGCAGTATATTTTGATTCCTGCGGAAATTCAGTTTAAAAAAGAATTCAAATTTTTCTTTCTGAATTTTTATCAAAAACCCCTGAACGACAGTATTGTATCAGGTGTCACCAGATGATCCAGGCGAGTATCCCAGTCGGAAACATCTTCAATAATTTCCTGCGGCTGGAAGAATGATAAACCTACTTTAATACAATTTTCATCAAGTTGGGCAAAAAAACGATCATAATATCCTTTTCCATAACCTACCCTATTGCCGCTCAGATCACAGTATAATAAAGGTGTGATAATGTAATCAAAATTTTTAATTCCAGAATCTACATTACTTGCAGGTTCCGAAATTCCCCACGAGTTGGTTTCCATCTTTGTTTCCCTGTTATATTCAACTGCAATCAACTGGTTATCAATTATCTTAGGAACAAAAACCTGCGCACCATTATTCCAAAAATGTTCAATAAAAACATCTGTTTCTATTTCATTCAATTTAAAAATCGTCATAAAAACATGAATCTTCTGGCCTGCCAAAACGGGAAACTCTGACTGGAAATTGTCAAATATTTCCTCTGACAACGTACGGATTTCCATTTCCGACATTTTTTTTCTTTCCTGAAGATATTTTTTTCGCAACTCCTTTTTCGTCATTTCTAAACTTCCTTTACTGAAATAATTTTAACCGGACACGCTTTCGCAGCTTTATCACAAGGCTCCATTGCTGTAGACACTGGTGTTTTCAACGTATAAAATCCTTTCTTTTCCGCAGATCGAAGCAAAACCGATTTTCCATCTTTTTTTGACATACGAAAATAATCCGGAGCAAATTCCGCACAATAATTACATCCAATACATTTATCGCGCTGCAGCGTTATAATGATCATATTAAATCTTTAAAAAACTCACGATCAGGCTGGAACAATTTTATATAATTTATCTGAAGGCCGTACTCTGAATGCTGTTTTAAAAGTAATAACATCCGATTTCGATGCTTTGTTGGCTTCAGGTTTTTCATCAACTCTCATTTCATCAATCGTCATTTCCTGAGAACCTGTTGTAGGCCCTTGAATCAGAATTTTATCGCCGACATTCAAATCATAAGCTTCTATTAAAAATTCAGCAATATTTGCTTTCGGATAAAAATGTCTTCCTTTTCCGATATAAATTTTCTTTTGAGTAGCATTGGACCCGGAGTTCGGTGACCACTCTCCCAATTCCTGACCAAGATAATACCCACTCCAGAATCCTCTGTTATACACTGTTTCCAGACGTTTCATCCATCCTTCTACTTTTTCCTGACTGAAAGTTCCATCATTGATCGCATCTATCGCCTCCCGGTAACACTGGGTCACAGTTGCCACATATTCCGGAGCTCTTCCGCGTCCTTCAATTTTCAAAACTTTAACACCAGCGTCCGAGATTTCATCCAAAAATCCAATAGTACAAAGATCTTTTGGCGACATCATATATTCATTATCCAGTTCAATTTCAAATCCGGATTCCTGATCAATGACGGTGTATTTTTTTCTGCAATTTTGCTTGCAAGCACCTCTGTTAGCGGAAGAATTATGAGAATGTAAACTCAGATAGCATTTTCCTGAAACCGCCATACACAATGCGCCGTGACCGAAGATTTCGATTTCCACAAGATTTCCGGACGGACCTTTTATCTGTTCTTTCTCAATCTGATCACAAATTTTCCTGATCTGGCTGATGCTCAGTTCGCGGCTCATCACCATCGTATCGGCAAACATTGCATAGAATTTCACCGTTTCGATATTAGTAATATTAATTTGAGTAGAAATATGAATTTCCATCCCGATTTGTCTCGCATAAGCAATAACGGCCTGATCCATCGCTATCACAGCGGTTAAATCTGCCGATTTGGCTTTGTCCAATAGGGTCTTGATAACCGAAAGATCGTGATCGTAAATAATGGTATTCAACGTAAGGTAGCTTCTGACACCTTTCTCTTTGCATCGTCTGGAGATTTCTGGAAGATCATCAATAGTGAAATTCATCGAAGCTCTGGCGCGCATATTGAGCTGTTCTACACCAAAATATACCGAATCTGCACCATTGTCAATTGCTGCCTGTAGCGATGTAAAATCTCCGGCCGGAGACATCAATTCTATTTTTCCTGTATTTGTCATTCCTAATGAAAAATTTTGTGCAAAGGTAAGATATTTAACTGAGGTCAAAATGCTAAACAGTTCCCATAGTGCGACAATTTGACAGCAATATCAACAGATTCCGTCTATCATCTTCGTAAAAATAACAAAAAAGTGTTAATTTTCTTCACGGTAGTTAAATTTTAGTTAAAAATGAAACGAAACCTTTACACAAGCTACTTATTTAGCATTAAATTTGTTATTCAGATACAAGTAAAAAGAACTATAGATGAAAAATACAATGAAAAAATTAATACCTTATGTAGTAGTAGGTGTGCTTTCGGGTGCAACTACCTTCGGAGCTATTAAATATGTAAGTACTGAAACCGGAAATGCAGATTTCTCTTATTTCACAAAAACCGGCGATAATGCCTCATTTGCTTCCATGAACTCCGTCGCAATGAGTGATGATTTCGTGAAAGCTTCCAAAATGACTGTCCCGGCGGTAGTAACGATAAAAAATTACCAAAATAGAAACGCCGGAAGAAGTTCAGAACAGGATATATTTGAGTGGTTTTTTGGTGATCCACGAAGAAGCCAAAGGCCACAACAGCAACGCCCGGACAATATGCCTTCAGGAATGGGTTCCGGAGTCATCATTTCTCCGGATGGATACATTATTTCTAACAATCACGTCGTAGCCGGAGCTAATAAGTTGGAAGTAGTTCTCAACAATAAAAAAAGTTATATCGCCACTTTGGTAGGAACCGATCCCAACACGGATATTTCTTTGCTGAAAATAGAAGAAAAAGGATTGCCTTATTTGAATTTCGCCAATTCGGATAATGTTCAGGTGGGACAATGGGCCATCGCAGTTGGAAATCCGTTAGGTTTGAATTCCACAGTAACTGCAGGAATTATTTCTGCTACCGGAAGAGGAATTGGAATCTTGGGAAGCCAGGGTGATGCTACGAATCCTATTGAAAGTTTCATACAAACAGATGCTGCAATTAACAGAGGGAATTCCGGAGGAGCTTTGGTAAATCTGAACGGAGATCTGATCGGAATTAATTCGGCTATTGCTTCCACAAGCGGATACTATCAAGGATACGGATTTGCAGTTCCTTCCAATCTTGCACGAAAAATAGTTGAGGACATTAAGAAATTCGGGCTAGTGCAGAGAGGATTTTTAGGAGTCAGTTCTCTTGATCTTTCCAATGATCAGCATATTGCGGCTTATAACAAAGAAAATAAAACAAATTTAAAAGCCGGACCCGGGATTTATGTAACGGCTGTCAGCGATAATAGTGGTGCACAGGATGCAGGAATTCGAGTAGGCGATATCATTACGAAAGTTGACAACACCAATATTTCGAGTTTTGGAGATCTTTCCTTTGCTATCGGAAGCAAAAGGCCGGGCGATCTGGTAACAGTGACTTATCTCCGAAACGGAAAAGAAAGTAATGCCAGAGTTACACTGAAAGATTTAAAAGGAAATACCACTGCCAGAACCCGGGCTGACCTGACAGTTACCGAAAAAATAGGCGCAGAATTTGAACCTTTGAGCGACCGTTTCAAAACCGATTACGGATTAACCAGCGGTGTGGTAACGAAAAACGTAGTCAGCGGTGGAGAAATGGCGAGAATAGGTGTTGTGGATAATTATATCGTAATTGAAGTCAACGGAAAACCGGTTAACTCACAGAAGGAAATTGAAAATATCCTTAAAAATCATAAAGGAAATGTACAGATCAAATTTGTGGATGAGTTTGGAAGAATCTACACCAAAGGGTTCGCAATGCCAAATTAAGCTTTAAAAAATCATTCAAAAAACGCTTCAGTTATTCTGAAGCGTTTTTTGTTTTTGAAATACTGTTTTTCTTCTTGCTTTTGTTTCGTTCATACAAAACCTCAACTATTTTACCTCCAAACCAAGCAAACGGGAAAAAGGTAAGAAAAATACTGATCTTGTAAAAAGTAGGATGATAAGGGAAAATGATAACATCCAGCATCGCAATAAAAAGCAGAATAAAACCGATTAATATCGCATACGCCACCTTTGCATATTTAACAATTATTGCAGTAATCACGCCGCCTACAACGGAGCCTATACCCGTGAAAATAAGCAGAAAACCAAAAAAGCTGCCGTCATCTTCTACACTTCTGAGAAATGTTCCCCAGTTTTCAAATGGCAGATATTCATCAAAGGTGATCCACCTCGGATTCATACGGATTCCAAGGGTTATGATGAGCAATGCTGCTGCAAGTCCTAAAATAACTGCAAATGTATTGCGCAGGAAGTTCATTAATTACTGATGGGCGATCATTGAAATTTCAACATCTACATTTTTCGGAAGGCAGGACACCTGAACGGTTTCCCGGGCCGGATAA
>JADMKO010000099.1:9536-20059 GCA_015478785.1 Chryseobacterium sp.
TTCCTCCAGATACGATGCATAAATTCCGTTCATCACCGCAAAATCATCCATATTTTTAAGAAAAATAGTGGCTTTCACTACATTTTTAAAACTCATTCCGGCTTCTTCCAGGATAGCCTTTAAGTTTTTCATCACCTGATGTGTGGAATCTTCTATACCTTCCATCAGTTTTCCTGTTTCTGGATCAGCAGGAATTTGTCCTGAAACATAAAGAATACCATTCGCCAAATTCGCCTGAGAATAAGGCCCGATAGCAGCAGGTGCGTGTGGTGTAGAAATTATTTTTTTCATAATCTTAATCCTATTGAATTTGCAAAGATAAAACTAATAACGAATACAGACTTGTTCGTTTCAAATTAAAAAGGCGCATTGGGCTGTGTAAAACTTCGGTCTTCGTATTTCAGCGCATCACTCAGGATGTTGGCTTTGATGCCGATAAAAAAATCATACACTTTATATTGCCCGAAAGGAACCCAGTTGAAATTGATGGTGAAACTGCGCTGATCTCTGGAAATCCCGATGCGGGTGTACGCCAGCTCTTTGGTCATGATATCATAATGGGTGCTGCCGTTAATGTTCCAATACGGTGTTAATGCAATACTTCCGTCCAAACCAATGGAAGCCACTTTGTTTCCGAACTGTGTCTGGGTTCTGGTATACGCATAATTGGCATTGATATTCAGTGTCCATGGCTGATGAAATCTCGCGTAATAATCATCATCAAAATAATAATTCTCATTACGGATTTCACCTTTCATTTTATATTTTTCCGAAAGTTCTTCTTTTTCGCCAAAAATAGCTTCACTCAACGGATAAGACAACTGCAGATTAAAACCCTGCACGCTGAAATGACCGAAATTCTCAGTCCGAAAATTTCTGTTTTCGTCCGGAAGGAAAAGGATCTGATAAGGATCAATCGTAAGGCTGGAATTGAGGCTCAGTTTATTGTCAAAAAAAGAGGATTGTCCGTTAAGGGTAATCAGAGACCATCGGTGGTTGGGTGCTGCGAAATTATAATTGCCACTGATGTTGAGCGATTCAAAAATTTTAATTTTCTTCACTCCGGTAGAATCATTTTTAGAAGCCACTTTCATCTCGAGATTATTCCCAATATTAAAATTAACTGCACCCACCATTCCGGAAGTCGGCGAACCAATGATTCCTCCTTCAAAAATGGAATACGGCGTCAGCGCACCTACAGCATCATAATAATTATTAAAATAACCGAAAGAAGGTTTCCCGAAATCCGGGGAATAGGTAAATCCAATACTCGGCGTCACCATGTGTCTGATGCCCTGAATCTTGGATCCCGCTTTGAAAATTTTGGTTCCGTACAAGGTAGTCTGAAGACTGGTATTGGTAGAAAATGTAGAGTATCCGGAAATATTATTATCTGTGATGTTATCCACCTTGTTGGTTATTGGATTATAGCTTTTGGTGAGCGTCTTGGTAGTAAGTGCGTTGTCAATATTCGCGCCCAACGAGAAAGTAAAATATTTGGCTATTGTAGTATTAGTACCCAAAGCGATATTATTTTTCAAGCCTGTCTGCATTTTTTTCCACATCGCATCGGTGAATATTTCACCTTCATTGGTGGTCACAAAATTATTAACATTAAATCCCGTATTCACAGTAATGTTTTCCAATAATCCTTGCCTGACTCCGGTTTTGGGAGTGAAAAGATAAAACTGATTCACCGCAACATTCAACTCCGGAAGCCGCATATCACTTTGCCCGGTTGCGAAATTCTGCGCATATCTTGCGGAGCCTGTAATGGTAATAGGAAGCGTCAGGAACCTTTTTGTAACGCTGATGCTGGAGTTCTGCTGACTGTTGAGTACATTCTGATTAAAAATGTAATTATTATTGATGGTGTTATTATAAAACTGGGAACTTACCAGGTTCACAGAAGCACTGAAATTCAGCAGCGGATTCGCCTTCGTATCCTGGCTGTGTGTCCATGAAAGACTGTATGTGTTGGTTTTACTGTAATCATCCAGGCCCTGAATTCCTCTGATTGTAGAGCCAATATCGGCAGCGAAATTTCCGGAATAACGGTATTTCTTGATATAATTCATCTGAGGGCGCAGATTCCAGCTTCCCTTAGTGTAGAAATCCGCCATAATTTTCAGGTCAAAATGTTCACCAATAGGTTGATAATAACCAAAATTATTAAAGAAAAAACCCACATCCTGGCGTTCACCAAAACTTGGAATCAGAATTCCCGCCGAACGTTTATCGGAAAAAGGAAGAATAGCAAACGGCAAAATAAGCGGCGTGGGAACTTGCTCCACATACATTTGAATCGGGCCTGTAACCACTTGTGAAGACTGTCTTCCTTTGATAAGTTTAATATTCGGAGCCAAAAGATGGTAATCTGCCAACGAGTCTTTTTTCGCCAGAAAATATTCATCTGTAGTATAAAGCCCTCTTCTCATGAAGAAAACAGAATCGTTATATTTTTTGGTTTTCTGCGCCACAATCACTCCTTCACTTTCTTCAGTTCTTGCGTTATAAGCAATGGCTTGGCGGGTTTTAAAATTATATTGAAAATCTCTGTATTCGTAAGGCTTCCCCCCTTGTGTTGCCACTGCAGTTCCGATGATTCTTCCGGTAGAATCCACTTCCCCGCGGGCATAAATTTCATTCCGGCTCCAGTCGATACGGATATAATCTGCATCAATCTGCATATCCTGATACCGAACTTGGGCATTTTTATTCAGATAGGTCATTTTCATATTATTATGAAAATCTGTCCTTTCGCTGTCCGCTTTGGTACGTACAATATCATCCAGCTGTTCCCGTTGAATACGTAGTGTATCTGCAGTGCGAACTGTGTCATTAACCACCTTATTTTCAGACAAATTTTGAGCGTTCAGCTGTGCTAAAAAATTGTTAAAAATTAGGATAATTAAAATATGTAATATATTTTTGAAGCCGGTTTTGATTTTCTGTTATTTTTCTGTTTCAGATGCCAAAATTAAAATAATTTTTAAGATTTGAAGATGATAACGAGATTTTGTTCTAAAAAATATTTTTTCCTTTTTTGCCTCTTTATATTTCCTTTTATAACTGCACAGAAAAAGTTCACGATCGTCCTGGATGCGGGACACGGCGGTAATGATCACGGTGCTGCAAGAAAGTATGACGGCCTCGGGTATATTGCAGAAAAAGACATCACACTTTCGGTAGTATTGAAAATCGGAAGAATGCTGGAAAGAGATAAAGACTTCAAAGTAATTTACACCCGCAAAACAGACGTATACCCTTCTTTAACAGAGAGAACCAACCTCGCCAACAGAAGTAAAGCAGATCTTTTCATTTCCGTACATGTGAACGCCAGCCATAAAACTGCGCCTTACGGAACCGAAACTTTCGTACAGGGCCCGGACCAAAACAAAACCAATCTGGAAGTGGCTAAAGCGGAAAATGATGTAATTCTTCTGGATGCGCAGGACAGAGCTACATTTGCCTCTTATGATCCAACTTCTCCCGAATCTCTGATTGCATTGAAACTTCAGCAAAGCAAATATCTGGAAAGCAGCCTTGTTTTTGGCGGAATGGTAGAAGATAATTTCGTGAATAAGGACAAGCGGTTTTCCCGGGGAGTGAAACAGCAAAACCTGCACGTTCTCCGGATGAATGCTATGCCTTCTGTGTTAATAGAGCTTGGGTTTGTGAGCAATTATGATGAAGCGCAATACCTCGCGTCGGATAAAGGCCAGAATGAATCCGCTGAAAGTATTTACAATGCGATCCTTAGTTATAAAAAAGCCAGAGACAAAAAAAGCGGCAGGGAAATCGCTGCCAAAGAACCGGAAAAACCAAAAGAACAACCCCTGAAAAATGACTTCAGGATTTTGCTCATGAGTACTCCTATAAAGTATAATTATGGAGATCCTATTTTTAAAGGGCTTAATTATATTCTTCCAATTAAAGAAAATAATATTTACAAATACTATTACAGCGTTTCCAATTTCGCCTCCATTCGGGATGCCAATCTGAAAACAGCACGTGATGCAGGTTTCAAAAACGCCTATGCAGTAGGGTTTGTCCCGGATCAGACGCTAAGCAATGGTCATTATACCCTTGAACTGTATGTTGGAAAAGACAAGCTTTCCAGCGATTCTTACATCCTAAAATCCCTGAAAGACACCAAACGTGAGAAGGTAAGCGGATTATTTTACTATACTTACGGGAATGTAAAAACCCTGGAAGAAATAGTTCAAATACAGAAAGCCTTGGAAGAAAAAGGCATTAAGAACTCTGTAATTCAGAAAGTATCCAAATAAGCAAATATATTTTCGGGCTCGACAAATTATCATTAATTTTGCATTCCGAATTTTTGGCCTATCGTCTAGTGGTTAGGACTCAAGATTTTCCCTGTCTGCCGCCAGGCAGGATTCTTGCAACAGAGGAAAGCCAGTAAGTCGGAAAAGATGATCACAGTGTACGTTTTAAAAAGCCTGAAAGACAACGCAAGATACACAGGCATGGCGAAAGATCTGGAAAGAAGATTGAAGGAGCACAATAGTGGGAAAAACAGATTTACAAAAGGACATATTCCCTGGGAAATAGTCTACATTGAAACTCATGATTGGAAGACTGCAAGAAAAAGAGAAAAATTTCTGAAAAGCAGTGACGGAATGAAGTTTCTAAAAAACAATGGCCTATTCGTCTAGTGGTTAGGACTCAAGATTTTCATTCTTGCAACAGGGGTTCGATTCCCCTATAGGCTACAAATTTTAGTTAAATTAGAAATAAATTTGCAGGATTAAAAATTAGTTATATCTTTGCACGCACAATTGAGAAGCAATTATGGCAAATCATAAATCAGCATTAAAGAGAATCAGACAGAACGCAGCCAAAAGACTGCGCAACAGGTATTACAACAAAACTGCAAGGACAGCTTTGAAGCAATTAAGGAATGAAGAAGATAAAAAATTGGCAACTGAACAACTGCCAAAAGTAATCTCTTTATTGGACAGGCTTGCTAAAAAGAACATTATCCACAAAAACAAAGCGGCCAACCTGAAAAGCAAACTTACAAAACACGTTAATAAATTAGCTTAATTTATAAAGCGGCCCGTTCGTCTATCGGTTAGGACTCAAGATTTTCATTCTTGCAAGAGGGGTTCGATTCCCCTACGGGCTACTAAATATATCAACCTTTGATCTTCGGATTGAAGGTTTTTCTTATTAACTCAAAGCCTTCAAATTTTCTTCAATGAATCTCTAGAAATCTTTCTATATCCAAACCATAAATATAAAGGTTTCAATTAATGAATGAATTGTAAACCAAAAATCCCAGCCATAAGGCCGGGATTTATCATGAATGGAAAACGCTTAATTATTAAGCATTCACATTATTATTCTGTCCAAGAACAAAAGGCTCTACTTCTTTTATTTCGCCGAATTGTTGCTCATAGTTAGCAATATTCTGCTGAAGGGCAGCCATCACTCTTTTGGCATGCAACGGAGCCAAAATCACTCTGGATCTCACGTTCGCCTGCTGTACGCCTGGCATCAGTTGGATAAAATCCAAAACAAATTCGGACGGTGAGTGGTTTACCAGCGCAAGATTGCAATATACCCCTGCTGCCACCATTTCGTTTAGATTAATGTTGATGTTGTTTGGATCTTGGTTTTGATTGTTGTCCATTTTTTTCAATTATTTTAAATTATAGATTTCGATTTTTTCTAAAGATAATAGACTAACAAATAATAGAAATTAGCGTGAATGCACGTATAAAATCTATTATCTGTCTGTCTATACTCCACTATTTAATTAATGTCTTCAAATTCCTTCTTGGAACCAACGATCACGTTCTGATACTCTTTCAAACCTGTACCGGCAGGAATTTTATGTCCTACGATTACGTTTTCTTTCAGTCCGCTCAGTTCATCTACTTTTCCGGAAACTGCTGCTTCGTTCAGCACTTTTGTAGTTTCCTGGAACGATGCTGCAGACATGAAAGATTTGGTTTGAAGGGCAGCTCTTGTGATCCCTTGCAATACCGGAACCGCTGTAGCCGGAAGTGCTTCTCTCACTTCTACCAACTGCAGATCTTCCCGCTTCAACTTAGAATTTTCATCTCTCAATTCTCTTGCTGTAATCATCTGGCCTGGTTTAAATTCTTTAGAATCACCAGCCTCTACAACTACTTTCATTCCGAAAATACGGTTGTTTTCTACAAGGAAATCATATTTATGCTCTAGTGATGCTTCCAGAAATTGGGTATCTCCTCCATCCACGATTTCTACTTTGGTCATCATCTGTCTTACAATGATTTCGAAATGTTTATCGTCGATTTTCACACCTTGCAAACGGTACACTTCCTGAATTTCATTTACCAGATATTCCTGAACGGCTGTTGGGCCTTTAATTTTCAGGATATCTTCCGGCGTGATGGAGCCGTCAGAAAGTGGTGAACCTGCGCGGACAAAGTCGTTTTCCTGTACAAGAATCTGGTTGGAAAGTTTCACCAAATAGATCTTTCTTTCTCCAGTTTTTGCTTCTACGATCAATTCTCGGTTACCTCTCTTGATTTTTCCGTAAGAAACGACACCGTCAATTTCCGTAACTACCGCAGGATTTGAAGGATTTCTCGCTTCGAATAATTCGGTAACTCTCGGAAGACCTCCGGTAATATCCCCAGCTTTTGCTGATTTTCTCGGGATTTTGATCATGACTTTACCAGACTTGATTTTCTCTCCGTCGTTTACCATCAAGTGGGCTCCGACAGGCAAGTTGTAAGATTTAAACTCTTCACCTTTCGAATCTACTACTCTTAATGTAGGTACCGCTTTTTTATTTCTTGATTCTGAAATTACTTTCTCCTCAAAACCGGTTTGTTCGTCAATTTCCAATTGGAAAGAAACACCCTGAATGATGTCTTCATATTCTACTTTACCTGCAGATTCTGCGATGATAACCGCGTTATACGGATCCCATTTCGCGATAAGATCTCCTCTTTTAACTTTATCACCGGGTTTTACAGAAAGTGAAGCACCATAAGGAAGGTTGGCCACCATCAGTGGTGTCCTGTTTTCGTTATCAGCTACCAAACGGAATTCCGTGGAGCGGGAAACGACAACTTCGTGTTTTTCACCGAATTCATTTTCTGAAGTTACTGTTCTTACTTCGTCCATTTCCACGATACCGTCGCGACGTGCAACAATGGAAGGATTTTCAGAAACGTTACCTGCAGTACCACCCTGGTGGAAGGTTCTCAGCGTCAACTGAGTTCCCGGTTCCCCGATGGATTGAGCGGCGATTACCCCAACAGCTTCACCCATGTGAATAGGTTTTCCGGTGGCAAGGTTTCTACCATAACATTTCGCACAGATTCCTTTTTTCGCTTCACAAGTGAGCGGCGAACGAACCTCAACGGTTTCAATTCCAGCCTGTTCAAGATCTTTAGCAAAGGCTTCGTTAATGATGGTATCGGCATTTACGATCAGTTCATCCGTTTCCGGGTGATAGACATCATGAAGAGAAACTCTACCTAAGATTCTTTCGGAAAGCTTTTCTACAATCTCATCATTTTTCTTCAATGCAGCTACATCAGTTCCTCTCAGTGTTCCACAGTCTACTTCGGTAATGATAACATCCTGAGCAACATCTACCAGTCTTCTGGTCAGATAACCAGCATCAGCAGTTTTAAGAGCGGTATCTGCAAGACCTTTACGGGCACCGTGAGTAGAAATAAAATATTCAAGAATGGAAAGGCCTTCTTTAAAGTTGGCTACAATGGGGTTTTCGATAATTTCAGCACCTGTAGATCCGGCTTTCTGTGGCTTCGCCATCAAACCTCTCATCCCTGATAACTGACGGATTTGTTCTTTAGAACCTCTCGCACCGGAATCCAGCATCATGTACACAGAATTGAATCCGCCCTGGTCGGTTTTCATTCTGCTCATGATCATTTCTGTCAATCCTGCGTTGGTGTTCGTCCAAACATCAATTACTTGGTTGTATCTTTCGGTGTCTGTAATGAGACCCATGTTATAGTTTGCCTTAATTTCATCTACATTTTCAACTGCAGTGGCAATCATGGTTTTCTTTTCAGCCGGAATTACAATATCTCCCAGAGAGAAAGAAAGTCCTCCTTTGAAAGCGTTGGAATATCCCAAATCTTTCATATCATCTAAGAACTGAACCGTAGTCGGGAAATCGGTATCGGCAAGAATTTTACCAATAACATTTCTCAACGATTTCTTGGTGAGGAGTTCATTGAAGAAACCAACTTCTTTCGGAACAATCTGGTTGAAAAGGATTCTACCTACCGTTGTTTCGATCAGTTTTGTCACCAATTCGCCTCCTTCTTTAATTGGCAAACGGCATCTTACTTTAGCATTTAATGAAACTTTTCCTTCTGCATAAGCAATTTCTGCTTCTTCCGGAGAGTAGAATGCCAAGCCTTCACCTTTTATCTGGTGATCTTCATTGGATGAAGATGCTTCTTTGGTCATGAAATAAAGACCCAAAACCATGTCCTGAGAAGGTACCGTAATCGGAGAACCGTTGGCCGGGTTCAGAATGTTCTGCGAACCCAACATCAATAACTGTGCTTCCAGAATTGCTTCCGGGCCAAGTGGTAAGTGAACCGCCATCTGGTCACCGTCAAAGTCGGCGTTGAAAGCCGTTGTAACCAATGGGTGAAGCTGAATTGCTTTACCTTCGATCATCTTCGGTTGGAATGCCTGAATACCCAAACGGTGAAGTGTAGGCGCTCTGTTTAGAAGAACAGGATGTCCTTTCATCACATTTTCCAGGATGTCATAAACAACAGGTTCTTTTCTGTCGATGATTCTCTTGGCTGATTTTACGGTTTTTACAATTCCTCTTTCGATCAGTTTTCTGATGATAAACGGTTTGTAAAGTTCCGCAGCCATATCTTTAGGAATTCCGCACTCATGAAGTTTCAGGTTTGGCCCTACAACAATCACGGAACGTGCTGAATAGTCCACCCTTTTACCCAATAAGTTCTGACGGAAACGGCCTTGCTTACCTTTCAATGAATCTGAAAGTGATTTCAATGGCCTGTTCGATTCTGATTTTACAGCAGAAGATTTTCTCGTATTATCGAAAAGTGAATCTACCGCTTCCTGAAGCATCCGCTTTTCGTTTCTCAAAATAACTTCCGGAGCTTTGATTTCCAAAAGTCTCTTCAAACGGTTGTTACGGATGATTACTCTTCTATAAAGGTCATTCAAATCGGAAGTTGCAAAACGTCCACCATCCAATGGAACCAATGGTCTCAGTTCTGGTGGAATGATCGGAAGAACCCTCATAATCATCCATTCCGGACGGTTGATCATTCTGGTATTAGCACCTCTTAAAGCCTCAACTACGTTCAGTCTTTTAAGGGCTTCTGTTCTTCTTTGTTTAGAACCTTCGTTGTGTGCTTTGTGTCTCAGATCGAAAGACAATGCATCCAGATCGATTCTTTTTAATAATTCCTCAACCGCTTCCGCGCCCATTTTCGCAATGAATTTGTTCGGGTCAGCATCATCAAGATATTGATTTTCAACAGGAAGCGTTTCCAGAACGTCCAGATATTCCTCTTCTGTTAAAAACTCCATTTCATCGAAATCAGAACCGTCAGCTTTTTTAGCCATACCCTGCTGAATAACGACATATCTTTCGTAATAGATAATCATATCCAGTTTTTTGGATGGCAAGCCTAAAAGGTAACCGATTTTATTTGGCAAAGAACGGAAATACCAGATGTGCGCGATAGGAACTACCAAGCCGATGTGGCCTATTCTTTCTCTACGTACTTTTTTCTCGGTTACTTCTACACCACAACGGTCGCACACGATACCTCTGTAACGGATACGCTTATATTTTCCGCAGGCACATTCGTAATCCTTCACAGGACCGAATATTTTCTCGCAGAACAATCCGTCTCTCTCGGGCTTGTGCGTTCTGTAGTTGATGGTTTCCGGCTTCAGAACCTCTCCTCTGGATTCCTGAAGGATTGATTCCGGTGAAGCCAAACCGATGGTGATTTTATTAAATCTGCTTGATTTATTTTTATTTGACATATTATTCAAATGTATTTTAATATTAAAAGTAATTTATGGTTTGTATTAAAGACTCCTTCGACAAGCTCAGGATAACATCTCTAATACTAATCGTTTTAAAATGAATGCTGTCAGGCTGAATCTGCTGAAGCGTTTCACCTTAAATTACTCTTCTAGTCTCACATCCAGACCAAGACCCTGAAGTTCATGCAACAATACGTTGAATGATTCAGGAATTCCAGGTTCCGGCATTGCTTCACCTTTGGCGATGGCTTCATAAGTTTTCGCTCTACCAATAACGTCATCAGACTTCACGGTTAAGATTTCTCTCAGGATGTTGGATGCACCAAATGCTTCCAGAGCCCAAACCTCCATCTCTCCGAAACGCTGGCCACCAAACTGGGCTTTACCACCAAGCGGCTGCTGCGTAATGAGGGAATATGGACCGATGGAACGTGCGTGCATCTTGTCATCCACCATATGGCCTAATT
>JADMKO010000100.1 GCA_015478785.1 Chryseobacterium sp.
AAAGGTTTTTATAATATACCGGTCGATAATTTTTATCATGGCCCAAAATTAAGAAAAAGCCACAAAGTAAACAGCTTCGTGGCTTTTTGTTTTTATAAGTTATTTTCTTTAAAAGAATTAATCAAAATCGGGTGAAAACCTTACAGTTCTGTAACGATATAATCCCGAAAATTCGCTTTGTTGAAGGTAAACATATCAGGATTCAGCTTTTGGTTTTCCCGATATTCGCCGATGGCAATGACAGAAATATCTTTGTTATTGCCGTGTTGTTCCAGTTTTACCATTTGTTTTTTGGCAGAATCTACAAAAAGATAAACATGTTTCAGACCGTTATTTTTCACCGGAGTTAGTTTTATAAAGTCCGTATTCACACCATTTACATGCCTTTTGCCTTCATAACTCACATGATAATCTTTACGGTAAGAAGTGAGATAATTGATGGGAGAAAACATGGCGTCCGTAGCATTCGGTTTGGCGATGGTTACTTCCATATCTTCCGTATTGATATTGTAGATTTTATTTCCGTCGAAAATCTGTTCAGTTTCCATTATTTTTAATTTATAACGGTCACCTGCAGCGTAATAAATTCCTGTTTCAGTTTTCGTTACTTTTCCATTCGGGCCGGACCCGAAAGTAAATTTGAAATAGGTATTCTGTTTGGATTTGTAATTTTTGGTGACAGCATCTAAAATCTGTTTGGATTTCGAATCAATTTTTTGTGCAAAACTAAAACTCGCTGCACCTGCAATCATAGTAACAACCACCAGTCTCGATAACATTTTCTTCATTTTCAATATTTTGTTGATTAGATAGATCAGAGCCTATGATGTTAAAGCACCTTTCCGTTTTCTGTCGTCACATTCCTTTCAAAAAGTGTTCCGTTTTCCTGAAAAAACAGTGTGTGCCGGAGTTTTTAGAAATGATTATTTATTCCGAAGATTCTCCAAAAACTGCTCTAATGAACTGAGGTCGGAAATCTGAACTTCTCGGGCTTTGGCTCCGTTGAAACTTCCCACAATTCCGCTGGCTTCCAGTTGATCCATAATTCTTCCCGCTCTGTTATACCCCAGTTTCAACTGTCGCTGAAGCATGGAAGTAGAGCCTTGCTGCGTGGAAACCACAATGCGTGCTGCGTCTTCAAAAAGAGCATCTTTTTCATTCGGATCAAAACCTCCGGTGGAAACGGACATTTCTTCAGATGGAACTTCAGGAAGAATCATGGCCGTTGAATATCCGCGTTGAGCACCAATATAATCTACAATTCTTTCCACTTCCGGCGTATCTACAAAAGCGCACTGAAGCCTCAGAATTTCATTTCCGTTGAAATAAAGCATATCTCCTTTCCCGATCAGCTGATCTGCTCCGGGAGAATCTAAAATCGTTCTGGAATCAATTCCCGAAATCACACGGAACGCTGCACGCGCTGGAAAGTTAGCTTTAATCATTCCGGTAATAACGTTCACAGAAGGTCTTTGCGTAGCAACAATAAGGTGAATTCCAACCGCTCTGGCCAATTGTGCAAGCCGGGCAATAGGATGTTCAATTTCTTTTCCTGCGGTCATGATCAAATCTGCAAATTCATCCACTACCAATACGATATAAGGAAGATAGCGATGCCCGTTTTCAGGATTTAATTTTCTTTCGCTGAACTTCTTGTTGTATTCTTTGATGGTTCGGCAGAAAGCATTTTTCAGAAGTTCGTAGCGCATATCCATTTCCACACACAGCGAGTTGAGCGTGGTGATTACTTTATGGGTATCGGTAATAATCGCGTCTTCGGTATCGGGAAGTTTAGCCAGATAATGCCTTTCAATTTTGGAATATAAAGTGAGTTCCACTTTTTTCGGATCCACCATCACGAATTTCAGTTCGCTCGGATGTTTTTTATAGAGCAGAGAAGTCAGAATCGCGTTAATTCCTACCGATTTTCCCTGTCCCGTAGCTCCGGCCATCAGAAGGTGCGGCATTTTGGCAAGATCGGCCATGAAGATTTCGTTCGAAATGGTTTTCCCGAACACGACAGGAAGATCCATATCAGAATTCTGAAATTTCTGAGAAGCAATCACACTTTTCATGGAAACCATCGTCGGATTTTTTCTGGGAACTTCAATTCCAATCGTCCCTTTCCCTGGCATCGGAGCAATAATTCTGATGCCTAATGCGGAAAGATTCAAAGCGATATCGTCCTGCAGTTTTTTAATCGCCGCAACACGGATTCCGGCCTCAGGTACAATTTCGTAAAGTGTTACCGTCGGGCCAATGGTTGCTTTTATTTCTGCAATTCCAACATTGAAATTTTTCAGAAGACCGACAATTTTATTTTTATTTTCCTCCAGTTCTTCTTTGTTGATGTGGATTTCCTCGTTACCGTAATCTTTCAACAAATCGACGGTAGGCATTTGAAATCCTGCAAGTTCCAATGTATGGTCGTACCGGCCGTAAGCTTTCACCAATTCGGCAGATTTCCTTTCGGTATCATCCAGTTCATCCACTTCCTGAGCAATTTCAACTTTGAAATCAAAGTCATCTTCCGCTGTTTTTGAACTGCTTTCAGGCGTTGTATTTGGAGTCAACGTAACGGTTGTTTTTTCGTCGGATTTATCATCAAAAGAAGTCAGATTGGGAGTGACAATAGGCTGAATGTCAGAGTTCACTTCAGGTTCAGGGAGGTTTTCAGTACTTTTTTCTTTTGAAATAATAGGTGTTGCTGTTTTTACAGAAATTTCAGAATCGTTGTTCGGGTCTATCAGTTCTTCATCTGCTTCAAAGTTTTCCCTTGAATCGGGCATCATTCCTTTTACCCTTCCTACGGTATTTTCATTGAGTTGATGAAGGCCGGAACGAATAGATGAAGGCCTCAAATTGAATTCCAGAATGAAATACAAAGCAATTCCTACCACAATGACTGTCCACAATCCTAAAGGCCCGATGACGGAATTCAGAAAATCAACAATCTGGAAACCATAAACACCGCTTAATGTTCCGCTGCCTTGGGTTACGGCTCCTAAAAAAACAGGTAGCCAGCAAATGAAAAACAGAGAATGGCCGATGGTTTTCCAAGGTTTGAAATATTTTTTTTTGAGAATCAGCAGTCCGAAAACGAAAATAAGAAACGCTACGAGAAAAGCTGCTACACCAATGCTGTCGAAAATAAAAATTTTCCCCAGCCAGTCACCCACTTTCCCAAAAATATTGGACGATTTTACTGTTTTGTCCAGCATGGTTCCGGCCTGGCTCTGATCGGCTTTCCAGTTCTTGAGATAGGAAGCGAAAGACAGTGCCATCACCACAGCGGTGACGATAAATAAAATTCCGAAAAAAATACGCGGCTTCGAAAGTATTCTGCTTTGTTCAGGCACTTGAACGGCAGTGTTTCTCTTATTGTTCTTCATAATATCAGCTACGGCAAATGTAATAAAAATTGATTAACT
>JADMKO010000101.1 GCA_015478785.1 Chryseobacterium sp.
GAGGGAAACCCAGGATTATCTGAAAAATAAAACCGTACACGATCTCAAACAGCGCAATCTGGAATTCAGAGAAAAACTGAAAACCTGGGATGCGCACATTTCGGTGATGGAAGTGGATCCGCACGCCAAATTCATCGGAGTCCGTCTGGAAGAACTTCGCTGGAAAGAGAATTACGGCATCAATGTCGTGTACATTAAAAGAGGTGAAAACCTCATCAGCCTGCCTGGCCGCGACAATCGTCTGTTGCCGTATGACAGGGTTGGCATTCTGGGAACCGATGAACAATTTCAGAATTTCAAGACTGTTTTTGACGAGCGGGAAGAGAAACTGAATGAAATGGAAGTGGGCGAAATTTCACTGATCAAGGTACTAATCGATCCCGACAGCAAATATGTAGGCCATTCGATCCGGCAGTCTCACATTCGCGAAGATCTCGTATCACAGGTAGTCGGTGTAGAAAGGAACGACAGCCGCATTCTGAATCCCGATTCTTCGGAAATCATTCAAGGGAATGACATCCTCTGGCTCGTAGGGAATGCGAAGAAAATCAGAGAATATAAGGAAAACAAAACGTGATGCGCGTGATGGCAAGCAGAACCAAAATGGAATAAAGCCATTGCCTGATTTAAAAACCGTCAAGGAAAAAGAGTACTCAATGTATTACACAACAGAAGCCGCCCGGATCCGGACGGCTTTCTGCATTTTATGGTTTGTGCAATGCTCTTTTTGGCCCTATTACTTCTTGATCATTTTACGGGTAACGCTTCCGGTATCGGTGAAAATCTTTACCATATACCCCCCTTTCTGTAATTGCTGAACATCAAAACGGTGGCTTCCCCGCTCAAAATTGCCCTTCAAAACCAGCTGTCCTGTTTGGGTATATACTTCAAAACGCAACGGCAATTCTTTCATCCCGATCTGTACAACATCTTCAGCAGGATTGGGAAACAGTACCGCCTGACGACCGGAAGTATCACTTTCCTTTGTGCTCAGAAAAGTATTCTGAAGGCGGATAATCTTTCCGTTGGTAGGCACACCATTATAGGTAAACGTATCCGTCAGCATGACTATTTTTCCATCAGCCTGATAACCTATATCGTAGGCTCCATAAAATTGAAAATTGTAAAATTTAACAGGCTCTAAGTGTTAACTACAGGATGCAAAAATCCCGAAAAGTTGCAGCTGCCGGAGATTAATTTTTTAAAACAGCGAATTTGCAATAAGAAGATATACAAATAAGCAAATTTATCCCCTTTAAACAATTAGCATTTGCCTCTTAATTACACAAAAAAATCAGACGAATGTTCATCTGATTTTCTTTTAAGCAAGAAGCCTGAGTACTTATTTTTTTACCAGTTTAGCCGTCTTCACTACACTGCCATCGTTAATTTTCAGAAGATACGTTCCTGCGGTAAGATCTTCCACATTGTAGGATTCGGCATAGCGCAAGGTTTTCATCAGTTTCCCTGTCATGTCATAGACTTCAATCGTTGTTGCAGTCCGCTGACTCTCTTTGGGCAGGTTGATTCTAAACTCACTGGCAACTGGATTGGGATACACCACTACCCTGTTGTCATACTGCAATACCTCATTGGTTCCCAGCACTGCATAATTAATAATGAACGGAACATCCTGTGGATAATCCGGTGCTGTAGCAGGATTTCCCGTATCTACCAAAGGAGTCCAGACATTGGTGATCGCGTTCAGCTGGAGTCCGTTAAATTCCGGAAGGCCGCGTGTTCCAGGGATCGTAACCGAAGGGGTAAATCCACCACTCCCCATCACAACATTCTGAAGCTGAAATTTCAACCAGTACGTTCCACTGGCCAGTGTCGTATTTGCAGTTCCGGTGGTCTTCCAGATTTTTCTGGTCGTTCCTACTGCAGAACCCGGAGGCGGCGTGGTAGAGTTAAATATTCTGTACATCATCGCATCCGTGCTTGTGGTAAACCTGTTGGTGGTAGCATCACCAAAAACGGATACCGCTCCCGCCACAGAGGGATCGGAACTGAATATTTGCAACCGCAGCGTATTGAAAGGGGATGTAGAGCCCACAAACCCGCTTTGATAAGCGAATACCTCTATGGAAGATATTTGCCAGGACTGACCGGCAGGAATGACAAAATCATCGGCCAGAAAGTAGCTTGCAGTTGCAGAATTGTGCGTACTCGTACTGCCGCCACTGGTATTGGATTCTGTTGTATTTCCCGTGTTAGCCTGCGCTTCAGACCATGTATACCCGGCGGGAGCATTGACTCCGCTACCTGTTACCGTGCCGGTGCTAAGCCCGCCGTTACTGTATTGCCCGAAAGCAATAAAAGGCACAATTGCCAAAATAGAAAGTAATTTTGTTTTCATAACTAATATTTTAATTTCAACCAAAGTTAATAAATAAAATGATTAATCAATACATTTTTTTTACTGTTTTTAGAGAATGTTTTAAAAATTAATAATAAGACATCCTGCTTTACTGCAGAACTATTGTATTGATCGGTAACTGCGAAAAAGAACACAAAGGTTTGCGTTGAAAAACGGACTATATTGCCCGTATGTTATTTGCTGTGACCGGGCGGTGAATTTAGTCCTGCAAATTCAACAGGTAATGGGTGCTTCGGCCGCCGGAACCGGATTTCAGGAGAGCCCCTTTTTCCATTAAATCGGTGATGTCGCGGAGTGCGGTATCGGTTGAGCTTTGGGTGAGTCTGGCATATTTGGAGGTGGTGAGATGTATGTTACTGTTGGAGGCACGAAGTGAGGACACTTCGTGCAGCGGGTACTTTATGATCACAATGCAAGTGCGTGGGTGGAACATGACTGCTGGAGGCACGAAGTGAGGACACTTCGCGCAGCGGGGGTTTATATGCTTTTGTTTTCTGGCCTTGTAACTCATCTGGTTAGAGTCGCTGACTCATCATCAGCAAGTCCTTGGTTCGAGCCCAAGCTGGGCCACTTCAAATCCACAATACCCGTTTCGCAATTTTTCTGTCCCCTGAACAGAAAATACCCGCGCGGTAAGTTGTGAGCGTATAGGACTCACTCTTCAGGAAAACTTTTCCTGCAGTAGTCCGGAGGTCGGAAAGTTCCTTTTCTTCATTATTTTTTTAGACTGAAACTAAGCCATTTTCTTAGAAGCTTGTCCTGTAAACATCATTCCTTGTTTATACGGTATTCTAAAGCTTTTTTGAGGCTTCCTAGATACGGACTTCATGCCTTAATCCTTCAAAAAATGTTTGGCAAGGTTAAGGATACATACCATTAAGCATATTATATCTATACTATATTCATACTATATTCATACTATATTCATACTATATTCATACTATATTCATACTGTATCCATACTATATTTATTATCTTTGAATACTAAAATTATCAATAACATGGCAGAGCTTATAGGTATTCTTAAATTTAAG
>JADMKO010000102.1 GCA_015478785.1 Chryseobacterium sp.
CAGACGATAAGCGGTAAGTTTTATTGTTTTAACATCAGGATCCATCGCAGCTTCGCGCAGAAGATCAATGACGGGAACAAAACTATGATAGGGAAAAGTAAATAAAATGTCTTTTTTCAGAACTGCATCGGTCACGCGCTGGCCTTCGCTGAAATTAGGATGGATAAAAGGAACTCTTTCTTCAGGTTTTTTCTGTGCAGGAAATACATCCGGAAAATCCATGAAATGTTTAAAATTATGAATTCTGTGCCCCGGAAGAATACTGTCGCGGGCGGTGAGATTCAGTTTCCGGATGAGAAATTCCAGCAGGGAAGGATCCATGTCTTTGTCGAAAACAAAACGGGTGGGTTTTCCCTTTCTGCGGCTTTTGACGGCTTTTTCTATTTTTTCCGCCAGCGTTGTCCGGATGTCGTTGTCCAGATCAAATTCTGCATCTTTGGTCACTTTGAAACAGTGCGCCTGAAATTCATCATATCCGAAATATGAAAATATATGCGGAAGATTGGCCATGATAACATCTTCCAGAAGAATGACATTTTTTTCTCCGTTGGAGGAAGGCAACAGAACGAATCTTCCCATCGTTCGGGACGGCACTTCAATCATGGCAAAGGCAGCGTGGTGATTCCATTTCTTTTTTCGCATCGCAATACCGATATAGAGGCTTTTATCTCTCATATAAGGCATCGGCGTATTGTCATGCAGCAGGATGGGGATGATGCTGCTTTCTACTTCTTCATCGAAATGCTGAACGACAAATTTTTTCTGTGCTTCGGTCAGATCCTGATGGGTTTTAATAAAAACCTGATCTGCTTCCATTTCCTTTTGAATTTCTTTCCAGGTTCGGTTGAAATCATGCTGCTGTTTTAAAACAATATCATTGATTTGTTCCAAAATTCTTGATGGCGGACGAAAGAACGATTCATTCAGATATTTATCCTTGAAATCCATCGCACGCTTTAATCCCGCCACACGAACGCGGAAAAATTCATCCAGATTATTGGAGAAAATTCCGAGGAACCTGATCCTGAGCGGAAGCGGAACAGACGGATCCATCGCTTCCTGAAGAACCCGTTCATTGAAAGACAGCCAGGTGATATCCCGGGGATTGAACTGATGAGGCATTATATTGTGAGTTTCCTCAAAAATAATGAATTTGACACGGGTTTCAATATTAAATTTTTGACAGTTTTTCTATTCTATATTTTCAAGATTTACTATATTTGAAAAAACTCATGTGAATGGCGTTCCAGTTTGATGATGAAACGATAAAAGCTACGAAAGCAGAGGTAAAGAGGCATAATAAAGGCGATATGATCATGACCGAAGGAGATACCTCTCAGAACTTTTTCTATCTGAAAGAAGGCGAATTGGATGTATTCAACTTTACAGAAGAAGGAAAAGAGTTTTTGCAGCATAAGGTGCAGCCCGGGAATTTTTTTGGCGAACCTGCGGTGTTGCTTCAGCAGCCTTTTCCCGGAAATGTAGAGGTGTACTCCGACAAAGCGGAAATCATCAGAATAAGACGCGAAGATTTCATACAATTTGCCTTGCTGCACCCTCAGAAGCTTCTGGATTTCACCTGTTCCGTGGCACAAAAATCACTGAGAAAAAGCCTTTCACTCAAAAATATTGTCTTTCTGAATCCCGAGGAACGGGTGTTTCAACAGATCCTGGATTATAAAAAGGAAAAAGGAAAATCTAAAGACGAAAAAATCTTTATCCACCTTACACGGAAAGAATTGTCAAATATGACGGGGCTTCGCATTGAAACCATCATCCGTACGGTGAAAAAAATGGAAAAAGAAGGAAAACTGGAAATCATCAGCGGAAAGATTTTCATTTAAATATCATCCTTATCTCCGCTATTAATTTATTTTTATTATGAAGAATACAGCATATTGGTTAAAGCTTTCTCTGATAAATTTTTTAATTGTTGCCGTCTTAGGGGTTTTAATGCGTTATAAAATAGCTTATTCTTTTCCTTTTGTCGACCAAAAGCATGTACAGGAAGCGCATTCGCATTTCGCTTTCTACGGCTGGATTGCACAGATTATTTATGTTTTCATTATTCGTTATCTTCAGGGTTTTGTGGAAGAACAACGGCTTAAAAAATATCACTATTTACTGATCGTCAATATGATTTCCGCGTATGCCATGATTCCTTCATTTCTGTACAGCGGTTATTACTGGGTTTCTATCGCGGCTTCCACTGCAGCGTTACTGGTAAGTTTCGTGTTCGGCTATTTTCTGATGAGAGACCTGAAACCTGTTCGTGACGTTTCAAAACCTTGGTTTCTGGCAGGTTTATTCTTCGCGGTGATTTCTTCGGCAGGCGTTTTTATGCTGAGTTATATGATGATGGCGGGTAATGTAAATCAGGATCTTTATTTAGGTTCTACCTATTATTATCTTCATTTTCAGTACAACGGGTTTTTCATGTTTGCCTGCATTGGATTGCTTCTCAATACTTTAAAAAATATTGGTGGTACCATTCCGGTTTTGGAAAACAGGCGGATGTTCTGGCTCATGTTTGCGGGTTGTGTTGTAGGATACGGTTTATCAGTACTGTGGTTCAAAATGCCGGTTTGGCTTTTCGTCCTTATTGTCATCGGAACGATAGCGCAAACCATTGCTTCGGTGCAGCTTTTTCAGATGGTCCGCAGAAATTGGGGTCAGCTGATGGTTCATTTTTCTGCTTTACAACGGTTTACATTGTTGTATGTAGGACTTGCATTTTTCGCCAAGATAGCGCTTCAACTGGGATCCAATATTCCTGCGGTCAGCCAGTTTGCCTTCGGATTCAGAAATGTGGTGATTGCTTATCTCCATCTTATTCTGTTGATGTGTATTTCAGTTTTCCTGGTTCATCAGATTCTTGCTTCCAAAATCTTCAAACTGAATGCGATGGTGCTGAACAGCTTTAAAGTTCTGTTATTAGGAATTTTTCTGAATGAAGCCGTGCTCGGATTAATGGGTGTTTTCTCCATCAAATATATTGCATTGCCTTATACTGCCCAGACTTTGTTAGCCGTTTCTGTCCTCATGATGTTGGCAATTATGATGATGGTATTGACGTTGAAGAAAGCAGATAAAGTGGAGTAGAGATAGGCTGTTCAGGTCTGAAGAATCACTATTAACTTTGCCAAAGTTTAAAACTTTGGCAAAGTTTTTACACATTTCCTTGCTGTGCAACTCTCTTGATTATAAGTCGTTTCAATAATAAAAAAAATCCTTCCGAAAAGTCCGGAAGGATTCAAAAACATTAAACAAATTTACTATCGTCAGTGGAGTTATTCAGGAAGAATAACACCGTCTACCACATGTACAATTCCATTGGAAGCTGGTACGGATGCAATAATATTCACCGTTCCGT
>JADMKO010000103.1 GCA_015478785.1 Chryseobacterium sp.
ACGCAAATCGCAGATTCATCGATTCCATTAAAAACAGTAAATAAACTCTGAGATAAAAAGCTCTTAGGTCGTGGCCTTCTTAGAAGCTTAGGTTATAATTAAGTTGGTGGAAATAACGGGGCGGTGGCTGAGGCTCTCGAAGCCACCGAAGGTAGATTTGTTACTGAAGCACCATAATAAAAAAAATACGTTTGTCATTCCGTCGGTTGGACGGAAACAGATTTTCTTTTACTCAGGCTCTAAGGAGAGAAGGCCTCGACGGGGCTAGCCTGACAGACGGTCTATTATTTCGGGTTTATTCTTCGGTAGACGAAAAAATCCCGGGACATCTCCTTTTTAGGGTGGGGGTAAAATGGACCGGGATTTTTACTTTATATGTTTCGTGTTTGCGAATTTGCTGATTTGCTCATTTGCTGACCGCTGACTGCTGATTACTGATTACTGACTGCTGATTGCTGATCGCTGATTGACTGATTAATCGGTTAATTGTTTAGAAAGAGTGAATGGGCGAATGGGCGAATTTGCTGATGGCTGATTGCTGACTGCTGGGATGCTTACCGCATGACAATGGCTGTGTTAGACCGGGAGGTATAGCTGATTTGCGAATTTGCTCATTTGCTCATTTGCAGATTGCAGATTGCTGATCGCTGATTAAGTGATTGATTGGTTAAACGGTTAAACGGTCAAACGGTTAATCGATTAATCTCAGCTGATGAAAAATATTCCTTGTTTTATCGCAGGATTGTTCGTAAATTTCAAGTGATAAAAGACCGATATATGAAAACTATTTTAGTTCCAACCGATTATTCTGATAACTCAAAAGCCGGATTGAAGTTTGCGCTTCAATGGGCTGATAAGGAGGAAGTGACGCTTCTGTTTATGCATGTCCTGCAGGTGAACCGGGAAAGCGGAATGTCTGAACAGGAATTCTATCATTTTATTGCCGGAAAAATAAGACACGAAAAACAAGTACTGGAAACTTTTCTTCAGACTGTTTTTGCAGAGTTTAACATACAGCCAAAGCATTACGCCGTGGAAGTGGTTGAAGGTTTCAGTGCCGACACTTCCCTGCTGGCCTATTGTGAAGAGCATCCCGAAATCAGTTATATATGCATCAGCACACGCGGTGCCAGCGGCATTAAAAAAATGCTGGGAACGAACACCGGCAACCTGATTACCACTTCGGAAATTCCGGTAATGGCCGTACCTTTTAATAATCAGCAAAATGAGTTGAACAGGGTTTTATATGCTTCCGATCTGATGGATTACCCTCAGGAAATAGAAAAAGTAATGGGTTTTGCCAAACCCTTGAAAGCGGAGATTGAGATTCTGCATTTTTCCTGGCCTTATGAGGATTTTTCCGACGATTCTCCGTTGCGAAGAGACTATGAATACGGGTTTAAACTGAGTTTTCCGGCGCATGATGTGACGCAGCGGCTGATCACCAATCTTCACGATGAAATCCGCGAAAAAAATCCTTCGGTGGTGGTGATGTTTACCCATCAGGAAAAAAAATTCTGGGAAAAGATTTTTTCACCCAGCAAAACAGAACAGCTTTCCTTCCGGCTGGAGGTGCCGCTGCTGGTGTTCAGGAAGGAAGGGAAAAAACAGAGAAATGGTTAATGGATTAATCGGTTAATTGTTTAAAAGAGCGAGTTGGCGAATTTGCTTATTTGCGAATTTGCTGATTGCTGCTTAATGGATTAATCGGTTAATTGTTTAGAGGTTTAGAAGTAAAAAGACAAAATTCCACTGGTTAAGCGCGTAGTTGTTTAGAAAGAGTGGATTTGCTGATTGCTGACTGCTGACTGCTGATTGCTGATCGCTGATTTGCGAATTTGCTGATTGCTGGTTAATTGTTTAGAAAGAGCGAATTTTTCCTCAGTACAAAAGAGGCTGAAATATTCCCCTCCTCCGGAGGGGTGGCATCCGACGAAGGAGGATGACGGGGTGGTTTTTTGCTGATTTGCTGATTGCTGACTGCTGATTATTTTAACAGGTTCTTAAAATCATTGCTATGAAAACATTAAAAAAAATTCTTCTTATTCTGCTGGCCATTATCACCCTTCCGCTAGTTGCAGCACTGTTGATCCCCAAACAAGCTTCCAGTGAAAGCCAGATCGTCATTAACAAACCTAAGCAGGAAGTTTTTGATTATATCAAACAGGTTAAAAATCAAGATCATTTCGGCGTTTGGCAACTTTCCGATCCCGGAATGAAGACGACTTCTGAAGGGACTGACGGAACGGAAGGTTTCCGATACAGCTGGGACAGCGAAAAACTGGGCAAAGGCGCGCAGGTGATCACCAACATTGTGGAAGGCGAACGGATGGAATCGGATATGTTTTTTTTCGATGTGGATGATACGGCCAGCAAAGCCTATTTCACCACGGAAGAGCAGTCTCCCACTCAGACGCTCGTAAAGTGGGGAATTTCCTGGACGACACCTTACCCATGGAACATCATGAATGCTTTTTACAACATGGATGACGACTTTCAGCAGGGCCTGAAAAAACTGAAAGAAATTGTAGAGCAACAGGAAAGCCCGAAGCCGGAAACCACTTTTGCACTCTCCTATTATCAGGAAACCATGGCAAATCTGCAAAAACAGGTGGCAGGCCTGAGCCCGGAGCAACTTCATTTCAAACCCTCGGAGAACGCCTGGTCGGTGAACCAATGTCTGGAACATATTATTATCACAGAAAAAATGATCTTCGATATGGTTCAGGAAACGATGAAAAAGCCTACGAACCCGGAGCGCAGAAAGGATCTTCAGTACACTGATAAAGAAATTATTGCTGCTGCTACTGACCGCAGCAAAAAATACAAAGCACCGGAAGTTCTTACCGGAAAAGGCAAATTCAACGATCCCGAGACGGCACTCAATGAACTGAAGAAACAGCGTGCTGCTGTTCTTGATTTTATTAACAATACGCCGCCTGAAGAACTGAGAAACCGGATCAGTGATTCTCCTTCGGGAGTGGCTGATGCGTATCAGTCAGTATTGTTTATTGCTGGGCATACCGCCAGACATACGCTGCAAATTGCCGAAGTGAAAGCAAGTGCTGGGTTTCCGGAATCTTAAGAGAATAGTGAAGGGGTGAAGAGGTGAAGGGGTTAAGCGATTAATCGGTTAGTTGTTTAGAAAGAGTGAATTGGTGAATTTGCTGATCGCTGATCGCTGATTTAGTGATCGTGAATGGTGAATGAGTGAAGGGGTTAATCGATTAAACGGTTAATCGGTTAGTTGTTTAGAAAGAGTGAATTGGTGAATTTGCTGATTGCTGATTTGTGAATTTGCTGATTTGCTGATCGCTGATCGCTGATTGCTGATTGCTGATTGCGAATTTGCTTATTTGCT
>JADMKO010000104.1 GCA_015478785.1 Chryseobacterium sp.
CGAGAGTATATTTATTCAGTCTGTTGGTTCCCACACCCATGATTCCGCGCATTCCGCCGGTTCCGAATTCCAGTTCGCGGTAAAAACTGTCCTCTAAATCTGGTGAAGCTGAATTGATCAGCATTTCTACGGCACTTCGGGTTTCTTCATCGAAAGTGTCTGATAACCATACTTTGGCTTTCTCGAGGGTTGATAATTCTGACATTATTATTTCGGTTTTAGTTATTATTTCAAAATTAAGAATCACTTTTTATATTCTCATTCTAATTTCTGATTGCGAACATTGGCTGTCTTGTCCACTGTAAAAGCACGGACAGGATCGTTATAATACAAAAAGTTAGGTGAATCTTTAATGCTTCCTTTCAGAGAGTCTCTCACGTTTACTTCGCCGTACCCGCCATTTTTCAGTTCTATATTAAGGTTTTTTATCAGCCAATACGGCGCAATTAAATGGGCAGTGTCCGAAATTTTTATGAAAGCGCCTTTGGTTTGTCCTGCAAAGTTTGCTCGGCTTGTTCCCGACATATCGAGTTCGGCTCTTCTGGAATTTACAGAACCGATGAACTTTGCATGATTCCTGAGCTGAAGCCGGAAATTATCCGTTTTTATTTCGCTCGAAGTATTCATTTCCACACTGTCGGAAATGGAAATTTTTTCCAGATTGTAGCGCGAGTAAATAGTTACATTATAGAAATCTACGTTTTGGGTTTCCCTTTTTTCCTTGATTTCCAGGGTTTTGTTGTTGACATCTATTTTTAAATTATCGGCCACATTTCCATAGGTTTCCACTTCCACAACATCTTCTGTTCCCCGAAGGTAAAAAACCCTGAATTTCCCTTCCAGATTTACATTCACAAAGGGTTTTACTTCTGTCACTTTGCTCTCAATATTTCCTTTCGGACTTACTTTTCCGCAGGAAACTAAAAGGAAAAACAGAGAAATAAACAAAAGGGCTTTCAGTTGAAAATGCTCATTTTTTCTCATTTCCTTAAATTTCTTCTTCAATGTGATAATTCTGTCTTTCCCTGTTGGATCGGATGATGAGTTCACCCAAAAATCCACCAATGAATAATAAAGTTCCGAGAATCATCATGGTCATGGCAATAAAAAACCACGGATTTTGGGCGACCAGATTACCATAAACTCCTCTGGAAACATCGATCAATTTAGAAATTCCGAGCCAAATGGCGGAAAGAAAACCGATGATAAACATGATGGTTCCGATGGCGCCAAAAAAATGCATCGGCCTGCCTCCGAAACGGCTCACAAACCACAGCGTCACCAAATCTAAAAAACCCCGCACGAAACGCTCGGTTCCAAACTTTGAAGTACCATAAGGCCTTGCCTGATGCTGAACCGGCTTTTCGGTGATGTTTCGGAAACCTGCGTTGGCAGCTAAAACAGGAATATATCGGTGCATATCGCCATACACATCGATGGATTTCACCACTTGTTTTCGGTACGCTTTCAGTCCACAATTAAAATCATGCAGATGCACTCCGGAAACTTTTCTGGCAGCTGAATTGAAGAGTTTTGACGGAAGATTTTTCGTCATCACATTATCATATCTCTTCTTTTTCCAGCCGGAAACGATGTCGTAATTTTCATTTTTCACCATGTGGTACAGCTCAGGAATTTCTTCAGGGAAGTCCTGAAGATCGGCATCCATGGTAATCACCACATCACCGCTTGCCCGCTGAAATGCAGCATGAAGCGCCTGCGATTTTCCATAGTTTTTAGAAAACTTAATGGCATGAATTTGTGGATTCTGGATTTTCATATTTTCGATAATGCTCCAGGAAAGATCGGTGCTTCCATCATCCACAAACCAAACTTCGTAAGAAAGATTGTTGCTTCTGCACACGTTATCAATTCTTGAAAACAACTCCTCGAGTGATTCCTCCTCATTGAGGAGTGGGATTATGATAGAAATATTAGGGTTTTTCAATGATTTTATTTTTATTTTTAAGAAAAATTTTCTGGCCTTTCGGAGAGCCTCGTTCTGAAAAAGCTTCCGAAAAAGAGCGACAAAAGTAAAAAATATGCGTTATATCCGGCAAAAACATACATGAAATATTTGGCTGTAAACATATCTTCATTTTTGGTCACTTTTTCTGCAATCCTCATTTTGCCTTCTGCATATTTACGTTCCAGTTCTTCCATTTCTTCAGTTCCGGGTTTTATTACCTGTTTGGCATTGCTGTATTCTTCTTCCAGGGTTTGTCTGTAACTTTCAATATACTGAAAATTCAGCAAGTCTTTGGTATCTTTATCAAAGGAAATATAGGCAAAAATAACCGCCATCGACAGAAGCCCGCCTACAAACATGGGAATAAAAGCCCGTCCGTAAGCTTCTCTGAACGTGAGTACTTTTTTCCAGCGACTGTAAGAAGTTACCGATAGAAACGCCCCGATTCCCATCACTATAGGAATGAAAAAAGCGTTCATTTTAATAGAAGTCCGGTAATATTCCATATCTCTAAAGAAGATATTGGTGATAAAAAAGGCAGTGATGATGACTGTAAAAATCATTAAACCAACGGTGTACACATTTCTAAACATATTGTCTTTAAAATTTTGAATTTCAAATTTTTGAATTATGAATTGTTTCCTTATCTTTGCAACCGGCAAGTCCTACACAACCAGCTCCTGAAAACCCTCCAGGGTGGGAACGCAGCAAAGGTAATCGGTTGTAGCGGTGTGATGTAGATCGCTTGCCGTTTTTTTATTTCTAAAATTCAATTTCCTCTCCTATTTTTGGTAAGATTAATACAACATTTCTTTTGGAAAAAAAGTGTTGGGCTTCATGATGGTTTATCGTAATCGGAGGAAAAGTATCAAAATGACATCCTATTACTTTTTCCGTTTTCAGAAATTCCGCTGCTGCAAAGCTCGCCGTTTCAGCATCCATCGTATAATGTCCGCCTATCGGAAGAATTGAAGCCTTGATTTTCCCAAACTTTTCAGGAAACCATTTCATGTCCGCCATCAATCCGGTATCGCCGGCGAAATAGAGATTTTCTCCATCAATACGGAACATATATCCTGCGGGTTGCCCTCCATACGTTCCATCCGGAAAGCTGGAAGTATGGGAAGCAGGAAGCATTGTTATTTCGAGGCCTTCAAGAAATGCCGTACCTCCTAAATTAAGATCTATCTGATTTTCATGATTGAAATAACCACAGATTTCGGGTTGCCCAATAATGGTGGCATCAGGATAATTCAAAAGTACTTCTTTCACATCCGCAGTATGATCTCCGTGAGCGTGAGTAATGAGTACATAATCTATCTTCTGTGCAGAAATATCAAACGCTGATTTTTCCGCCTGAAAATTGTAAAAAGGATCGCTC
>JADMKO010000105.1 GCA_015478785.1 Chryseobacterium sp.
TTGAAAGCAGCATGATATCGGTATTATCATACACTTTTTGTAAAAAGTATCCCCGCTTACACAGAACGAACCTGTAATCGTGCTTAGCACGTAAATCCTTTAAAACGACCAAAAAATGCCGATTTTCATCAACCAACTAAACTTAAAACGCTATAAGTCAATTCAAAATTAGACAGTTTCTTGGTTCAATTGTTTTGGATTCACATTTATGCTCATAAAGTTTGCTAAAAGAGAATGATTAACAGGTTTTTGTAAATATGTTCTGCTGTTTAATAAATTTTGTAGATGCAGCGATGCGCTCCTGAAAGAATATGCTGAACCCTTTCAATCTGAAATTCGCCGCCTATCAGTTTTTTGAAACTTGTTAGCTCGGCATTACAAAACCCTCGGCACTCTGCAGCTGCCGCACCAATGGGACAATGGTTTTGTATATAAAGGTATTTTCCGTTTTCAGTTTTCCATTCTGCCATATAGCCTTCCTCTGAACGGATTTTACTGAGATACTCTAGCCGTTCTTCCATCGTATTGCTGTTCTGTATCTCCTGTTCATACCGTTGGTAAATCTGGTTTTCGCGATCGTTGATCAGTAAGTTTACCGCATTTTCACCTAAGAGTTTTTTCACAGAACGCAGCAGTTCTACCGTTACCGTGGCATGGGTATTGGGGAATTTCGAATGTCCTTTATGAGATAAAGAATAATAAGTAACCGGTCTGCCTACGCCTTCATTTTTCCGGATATTTTTAACCAAGTCCATTTCTGTGAGTTTTAAGAGATGCAACCGGGCACCTTCCTTGGTTATTCCCAATTCATTTGCCAATGCGGCTACAGAAATCTCGTCCTTCTCCTTTAAAATCATTAAAATCCGATCGCCTATACCTTGTTTCATTTCTGTCTTAAATACTTGTTAAATAATGATCGACAAATATAATCAATCCGATTCATTTCTAACCTTTTAAAATAAAAAAGTGAATAAACATGATGAAAATCCTGTTGATTAACCAAGCAGTTTCTTGTTTTATTGCTTTTCTAAAAGTATCTTTGCCCTACTTTAAACAGAAATATAACTATAAATATCTTATCACTATGAAAAAATTAAAACACCTCTCAGTAATAGCCATGGCTGGGATGATCATGGTTGCCTGTGGACAGAATAAAAAGGAAGAGCAGGTAAGCTCGGCAGAGGAAACCGAAACAGTAGCGGTGGCTGATGAAACAGCTACTTCGCAAGTTCAGGATACCATAGAAGTGGAACTGAATGCAGAAGACACGATGAAGTTCGACAAAAACGAAATCAGAGTCCATGCAGGACAACAGGTTCGCCTTACCCTGAACCATGTGGGCAAACTGCCGAAATCATCAATGGGCCACAATTTTGTATTGCTGAGCCAAGGTACCGATGTTAATGCATTCGCGACCAAAGCAGTACAGGAAGGTAAAGCTCCTGATTTTGAAGTTCCGGAAAGTTTGTTAACAGAAGTGATTGCACATACCAAAACCATCGGGGGCGGAGAGAGCGTAACTATTGAGTTTACCGCTCCTGAAGCAGGCACTTACGATTATATCTGCTCCTTCCCGGGGCATGCTTCCATGATGAATGGTAAACTGATTGTAGAATAAGCACACGAGATCCGAAATAAGGATATAAACATCATATTAACAAAACGCGCCCGATGATTCAGGCGCGTTTTCTATGCATGTCTCAGCGTGGCATCATCATCACATCTGTTCCATTTTAAAACTCATACTTTCAATCACCTTCAGAATCGCTTCGACGGTATCCATGGAAGTGAGACAGGGAACGCCGTTTTCTACCGACATTCTGCGGATCTGGAAGCCATCTCTTTCGGCTTGTTTGCCCTTGGTGGTGGTATTCACAACGTATTGAACTTTTCCTTTTTGAATCAGGTCGATCAGGTTGACGTCTTCTTCACCGATTTTGTAGCCTATTTTCACAGGAATTCCTTTCTCCTGGAAGAATTTTGCCGTTCCTTCCGTGGCCCAAATCCTGAATCCCACTTCATAGAAGCGCCTCGCAAATTCGGAAACTTCTTCCTTATGCTTGTCGGCCACTGTAAAAAGGATAGAGCCGTGCAGTGGCATTTTTCGTCCTGCCGCAACAAAACCTTTGTATAATGCTTTTTCCAGCGTTGTGTCTTTGCCCATTACTTCGCCGGTAGATTTCATTTCCGGGCCGAGAGAAGTATCTACTTTGGTCAGTTTTGAGAAAGAGAATACGGGAACTTTTACAAACACGCCTTCTTTTTCCGGAACCAGTCCGTTTTTGTAACCCAATTCTTTCAGTTTCTGTCCTAAAATGGCTTTGGTTGCCAGATTTGCCATCGGGACATTGGTGATTTTAGAAAGAAAAGGGACGGTTCTTGAAGATCTTGGATTCACTTCGATGACATACACCTGATTTTCAAAAAGAACGTACTGAATATTCATTAAACCGATGACATTCAGGCCTTTTGCAAGCCTTTCGGTGTAATCCACGAGTTGCTGCATGCATTTTTCGTTGATATTCTGAGGAGGATACACCGCAATCGAGTCGCCCGAGTGAACGCCGGCTCTTTCGATGTGTTCCATAATTCCGGGAATCACGACGGTTTCGCCGTCACAGATGGCATCTACTTCCACTTCTTTTCCAATCATGTACTTGTCCACTAACACCGGTTTTTCTGGATCCACTTCCACTGCATGTTCCATGTAATGCGCCAGTTCGGTTTCATTATATACGATTTCCATGGCACGTCCACCTAAAACATAACTTGGGCGAACCAGCACCGGATAGCCGATTTCGTTGGCAATTTCCACTGCGCCTTCTTTGGAGTACGAAGTTTTACCTTTGGGTTGTGGAATTCCCATTTCTTCCAGGGCTTTCTCGAATTTATCGCGGTTTTCAGCACGGTCAAGATCTTCCAGCGAAGTTCCCAAAATCTGAACGCCGTGTGCAGCCAGTTTATCTGCCAGATTAATCGCAGTTTGTCCGCCGAACTGAACGATAACGCCTTTTGGTTTTTCCAGCTCAATGATGTTCATGACATCTTCTTCTGTTAAAGGCTCGAAATATAATTTATCTGAAATAGAAAAGTCTGTGGAAACTGTTTCGGGATTATTGTTGATAATGATCGCTTCATATCCCATTTCCTTGATCGCCCAAACCGAGTGAACGGTAGCATAATCGAATTCCACGCCCTGCCCAATTCTGATAGGACCGGAACCCAGAACGATAATTTTCTCTTTGTCAGATGCAACGCTTTCGTTTTCTTCCTCATAAGTTCCGTAGAAATACGGTGTCTCACTTT
>JADMKO010000106.1 GCA_015478785.1 Chryseobacterium sp.
GGCAAATCCGCAAATATGCAAATCCACACATCACCAAATCAGCCCTTCTAACCGATTTACCGATTCACCAATTAACCATTTCTGTATTTGTTCGGTTGTTCTTCGGGTCGTGTTCGGGTCGTGTTCGGTAAAAAGGGGCATTTACCGAAGGTTTACCGAACACGACCCGAAGAGTATCCGAAGGATTGCACAAAATGACCGTCCTGGAATCACTCGCTGTGCGAGGTCTCCTGACCTCGGACCGTTATTACATCTCAATCGTCTGTCAAAAGTATCATCCTTAGGAACAGATTTCAGGCGAAGTGCCGACGAACATCTTCTATTTCAACATCGAAATGCCGACAGTAAATCTGTATGGGGAGCGGTTTTCGCGGTGGTACACCATATTGTTTGCGCAGTTGGGCTAGTTTCCTTTGTGCCGTGGTCTGACAACAGCCGTGGATGTTCATGTAATCCACAGGGTCGATGAAAAGTTTTGGTTTTTTCATAAGATTATTGTTTTTTAGGTTAGAAAATAATTTTGAATCAGTGTTTCTTAAAACAGGAGGCTTTTTCATCCATTTGATGTTTTTCATTATTATTGATTTTTGTATTTGATTATCATTATTTCTTTTGCAGTTTTGAGTTTCTTCTTCGTTATAATGCAAATTTGACCCGCCCTGATAAAAAAAAGTGTTACGCGAAATCAGAAAAATTTGGTTTTTCATTGTTTATTTTTTGGTATGATTCAAAGTTGACTAACCGGAACAAAAAAAAGTGGTACGCCCTGGGCATGGGACATATGAGGCTTTTTATCAAACTTACATACCCGGAGATCGCTTTTATATCGGTTCCGGCTCTTCATTTTCATTTTATTATTTCCGGTAGATAGAATTTAATTCCTGTTGGTCTCTTTATCATTTCGTGGACAAAACTGCATCTTCTGTTGAAAAACTGAAAGAACATCTTTTGCATGCTTTTTTTTGCGGTAATGAATTGGATGAGAGGGAATTGTGTTTGGCGTGTGCGATTTATTGAATGTGTTAAAATAATCCTGTCAGGACATTCCTTTTTCTGTTTGGGCGTTATGATGGGCAGTACAAACTATTTTGTTATATAAAAAGGCTTTCCGACTTCCATTTTTTTGGCCTTTTTTAGTCAAAAAAACCGCAGAAGATTGCTCTCCTGCGGTTCAGTTCAAACGGGGTTTTCTACAGAATCACTGTTTCTCCCAGATAAGCCGAGTTGCTGGCGTTGGCGCCCACAGAATTCCGGAAATAACAATACACCTGAACCAGTTTGCCCGTCATCGTGCCGGGAACAGACTGTGCAGCCAGCGCATCAGCACGGGTTACTGAACTGTCATAGAGGGCGAAAGTGCCCAGTTCCTCACAGAATACTACCGTGCAGAACACATCATCTGCCGCCGCATTGGCCTGGCCGCTGTTGTCGTCCCAACTGTAATTCAGCTGGCCGCCTGCCGCAGCGGTTACCACTGCATTCTGCGGATCAGCCAGATCACCCTTGGTGATGAGTACTTTGCTGTACATCAAAAAGGGTTCACCGTTCAGTACTTCCACGGCTTCGCGGATGTGATACGACACGGCCTTGTTCATCCGTGACTTCACTCCTGAGTTGCCGGCAAAAAACTGCCGCTGGATACTCTGCAGCGGAGTCACAAAGCCGATCACCAGCTTGAATTTCAGCCGCTGAAGCAGCTGTGCTTCCGTCGGCGCTTTGCCTGACGATTTTGGACGGCTTCGGATAATATCCTTGCCTCTCCAGTTAGAACCTACTACGGTACCTACGGTACCACTGAATCCACCGAGGATTCCCTTCTGTAACTTTCCCATTGTATAAATTTTTTGGGGGTTAATATTGGGACAAATGTATAGCGGCAGGCACCGGAAGAGAATTCTTCGCCTGTTTTTTCATGTTATTTACTGTTTGTGCAGGTAAACTGTACAGCGTAATCAGGATTTTCTTATTTTAACAGGGTCAGATAAAACCCGTTTTGTCATGAATCGTTCAAGGGTTGTTCGCATGTTCTTCGGATGCGCTTCGGAAAACACCGCCATTTTCCGAAGGTGACCCGAACGAATCCCGAGCAAGACCCGAACAGGGACAATTCATGGTATATTCATTTTATATCTGGTATATAGACTCTTCAAATATTATTTAATACGGCTGGGTTCTTCAGCCCTACTGAAAAGCCAGAAAGATTGGTGAAGAAGTTCTGACTGTTGTTTGATAAATTAATGACCGCTCCGAAGTGAGGCGACTTCGGAGAGCTTGTGATATGCTCCGCTGCCCTTAGTATCCAGAATTTGGATCTTAGCGCATGGGCTTATAACCTGTATATATTCTCCTGATATGAGCTGTCTGCCTAACTAAAAAGATTCGATTATAGATAGAGGCTGATTGCTGTAAAAACACTTTGTTATTTATTTGCAAAAATTGTGTATTTTGGATATCTGAAAAAACTTTTAAACTAAAACCATCAAATGCCTGAACTTCTCAACCAAAATCCTGAACAGAAAGCCCGCGATCAGATTGATGCGATGCTGCGCTTAGCAGGCTGGCATGTGCAGTCTAAAAATAATATTGATTTCAGTGTGGGATTGGGTGTTGCGGTGCGTGAATACCAAACCAGCGTTGGCCCTGCTGATTATGTACTTTTTGTGAATCAAAAACCTTTGGGTTTGATAGAAGCAAAAAAGGAAGATGAAGGACATCGGCTTACAGTCGTTGAAGAACAGTCAAAAGAATATGCAACTGCTGATCTTAAGTTTTTCAAAAATACAGAAGGATTAAAATATATCTACGAAAGCACGGGCGTTGTTACCCGATTTACCGATTATACCGACCCAAAACCACGAGGGAGAAATGTATTTAGTTTCCATAAACCCGAAACTTTGTTGGAATGGTCAAAACGTGAAAAAAGTTTGAGAGGAAGGTTTTTTGATTACCCTCTGTTAGATGAAACAGGTTTACGTCCGGCGCAGATTATTGCCATTAATAATTTAGAAAAATCGTTTAAGGGCAACCGGCCAAAAGCCCTGATACAAATGGCGACCGGTGCAGGTAAAACCTTTACTGCCGCTACTTTTATTTACCGCTTATTGAAATTTGCAAAGGCTAAACGTATTCTGTTTTTAGTCGATACCAAAAACTTAGGGGAACAGGCCGAACAGGAATTCAGAGCTTTTCAACCGCAGGATGATAACCGCAAGTTTACAGAGTTGTATAATGTGCAGCGATTGACTTCGAGTTATATCGCAGACGAAAGTCAGGTTTGTATTTCTACCATTCAGCGGAT
>JADMKO010000107.1:0-1405 GCA_015478785.1 Chryseobacterium sp.
TTCAACCTAAAAGAGCAAAATCCATCCAAAAATAGCTATAAAATTGAAAATTGTAAAATTTAAACAGGCTCTGAATCTGACAGAGTAAATTGCAAAAATTATGTTAAAAGAAACTTCAGTACAGGATTGGGAAAACCTAGTGAAAAAGCAACTGAAAACAGAAGATATCAACGCAATTCTTTCCCGGGAAAATCTGGAAGGAATTGAAGTGAAACCCTACTACGGCGAACCTTCACATGCTTTGAAAAACCTTCCCAAAGTGGAAGAAAACACCCATCTCGTTGCACATTATCATGAAGAATATGAAGAAGAAGTGCGGGCTTTTCTGCTCAATCAAAATGTGGAAGGCCTGGAAGACAAAACCATTTTCATTAACAACAAAGACCTTGCAGAACACATCAGCCCTCAGGAAACAGACGAATATTTTTCGCTGATTGATGTTTTTGATGAAAACACGGCATCGCTGGATGAACAATTGGCAAAGGAAATGCTGGCGAAAGATTTCCGCAGAAATATCTGTATAGATGTGTCCCTTCATCAGAATGCAGGCGCATCTATCGTTCAGCAACTGGGAATTGCTTTAGCCAAAACAAAAGAACTGACGGAAATTTTCGGTAAAGATATTCTCAGTAAAATTCTTTTCCGAGTGGCTGTAGGCGGGAATTATTTCTTTGAAATAGCTAAAATACGGGCGTTGAAACTTATTTTTCATGAGTTTTCCAAAGAATTTGATACCCAACTCATTCCGTATATTTTTGCTGAAACCACTTTGCGGAATAAATCAAAACTGGATGAGGAAAACAACCTGATCCGCTCCACTCTGGAATTATCCGCAGCCATGATCGGTGGCGCAGATGCGGTCTTCAGCAATGATTATAAACTGGAAAATCAAACCTTGCTTTCGGAAGAAATTTCTTTTAAACAACAGATTGTGCTCGCTTATGAAAGTATAATCAATGTGTTTGACGATGCTGCCAACGGAAGTTATTTTGTAGAGGAAATCACCCGACAGTTTGCAGAAAATTCATGGAAATATTTCCTTGAAATTGAGGAGAAGGGAGGCTATCTCATCATGCTGAAATCCGGGGAAATTCAGGAACAGATAATGAAACACGCTGTTGCTGAACAAAACTGGGTGGAAGAGGGGAAAATAAAACTGACGGGAATCAATCTTTATCCGCAACGTGAAAAAACCAAATCTGTTGAAGAAATGTATTCCTGCAATACATTAAAACCCGTTCGCCTGGCAGAAATGTTTGAATGAAAAAAGAGTTTAACAAAGATATTCATGCTTTTATCAATGCAAATCTGAAAACGGATTTACATTCTTTGTTATTGAAAAAATCATCGTTTCCGGAAGTTGCCATGCAGGAAATCGTACAGCAGATCAAGGGAAGAAAGGTTG
>JADMKO010000107.1:1415-5010 GCA_015478785.1 Chryseobacterium sp.
GTTGCGGAAAAGAAATTTCCGTTCTTTTTAAAAGAAGGCATCGTTTTTCCGCCAGGACTTAATATGGAACAGTCGTCATCGCAGTCCACCGCAATCTACAAAGCGAAAAATCTCCACGGAAAAACCTTTCTCGATCTCACTTCCGGTTTTGGAATTGACGCTTTTTTCATGTCAGAAAATTTTGAAGAAGTAACGTTGGTCGAACAAAATTCTGAACTTTTAAAAATTGTGCAGCACAACTGGGAAGTATTGGGGAAATCAGCCACTTTTATTTCAAAAAACGCACTGGATTTTTTACAGGAAAATACGCAAATATATGATGTGGTTTATCTGGATCCCGCCCGCAGAGATGCACAAAAAAATAAGGTTTTTCTTCTGGAAGATCTGTCGCCAAATCTCTTGGAAATTCAGGATATTCTACGGAAATCAGCTCGGGAAACCATCATCAAACTATCTCCGTTGATTGATGTATCATATCTCCTTTCTGTGTTGAAAGAGGTGTGCCGTATTGAAATCATTGCCGTTAAAAACGAAGTGAAAGAAGTGGTGGTATATATTCATCCGGACAGTAAACCGGAGAAGGTGAGTTGTTCCTGTGTGAATCTCGAATCAGAAGAACCGGTTTTTGAATTTGACTGGAATGAGGAAAGTGAAGCTCAGGCAGCATATTCTGTTCCGCTTTCATTTTTATACCTTCCCAATAATGCCGTTTTAAAATCCGGTGCTTTTCATTTGATCGCCAAGCGGTTCGGATTGAAAAAACTGCATCCCAATACCCACCTTTATACTTCTGACAGACAAATAAATGACTTTCCCGGTAGAGTCTTGGAAGTGGAGACTGTGGACGCGAGAGCCATTAAAAAGAAGGAACAGTTTAATATTATTTCTAAAAATCATCCGCTGAAGCCGGAGGAAATCAGGAAAAAATTTCAGCTGAAAGACGGCGGTTTCCGTTATCTTATTTTTACCCGGTCACTGCAAGGGAAACATATTTTAAAATCGAAATAAAAAGTTTTGTGCAACCCCACAATATTTCTTATTTTTGGGGAATTTTAGAGACCAAGTCTTCTTGAAACATTAGAAATAACGATTATGAAAAAATTAGGATTAGGAATAGCCATCGCAACTTTGGCCATCAGCTGTCAGAAAGTAACTGAAGGAGGAAACCAGGGTGTCCTGAGAATGCAGGGCGGAATAGACCGTTACGACAATAATGAAACCCGCGGAACAGCAACACCGGAAGAAGTGGCAATGCCTGCAACGACGGACTCTGTAGCCGGGCCAACTGCCTTGGAAATGAGGCCGGATTCACTGCAGCAAACTCCTTAAAACTTATTTTTTTGAGAATATTCATGATCAAATAATACCCTTTTGCCTTGCTTATGCAGGGCATTTTTTTTATTTTTACCGGAACAGTAAATGAGTACTGATCCAATTTCTAATCAATTAAATATTTATAAAAAAATGCAGGAAACTTTGAATTACATTCAGGAGAATAAACAACGATATATTGATGAGCTTTTTGAATTGCTGAAAATCGCCTCCATCAGTGCAGATCCGGCATACAAAAACGAAGTGCTGAAGTGTGCAGAAATGTGCGCTCAACACCTGAAAAACGCCGGAGCAGATGCGGTGGAAGTTTGCCAAACCAAAGGTTATCCTATTGTGTACGGTGAGAAAATACTGGACAAAAATCTGCCCACTGTTCTCGTGTACGGACATTACGATGTGCAACCGCCGGATCCGCTGGAATTGTGGAAAAAACCGCCTTTCGAACCGTACATTGAGAAAACGGAAATTCATCCTGACGGTGCGATATTTGCTCGCGGATCGGCCGATGACAAAGGCCAGTTCTTCATGCATATCAAAGCCTTTGAAGCCATGATGAAAACCAATACGCTGCCGTGCAACGTGAAATTTATTATTGAAGGCGAAGAGGAAGTAGGTTCGGTAAGTCTGGGCGATTTTGTGAATGAAAACAAAGAAAAACTGTCCTGCGATTGTATTCTCATTTCAGATACCGGTTTGTATTCCAAGGATCAGCCAACCGTAACTACCGGTTTGCGCGGTCTCAGTTATATGGAAGTAGAAGTGGAAGGCCCGGGAAGAGATCTGCATTCCGGACTGTACGGTGGTGCTGTCCCGAATCCAATTCATGTGCTTTCCAGAATGATAGCACAGTTGATTGATGAAAACGGACGCATTACCATCGATGGTTTTTACGATAATGTTCTGGAACTTTCTGCCGAAGAAAGAGCAGAAATGGCCAAACTGAAAGATGATCAAGAAGAATTTAAAAAATCCATCAATCTGAAAGGGGTGGAAGGGGAAGAAGGATTTACCACTTTGGAAAGAACCTCCATTCGCCCGACACTCGACTGCAACGGAATTTGGGGTGGTTATACCGGCGAAGGAGCCAAAACCGTGATTCCATCCAAAGCATTTGCTAAAATTTCAATGAGATTGGTGCCTTATCAAACTCCGGACGAAATTACCGAAAAGTTCACGAAATATTTTGAGAAAATTGCACCCGATAATGTAAAAATAAAAGTAACACCGCACCATGGCGGAATGCCGTACGTATTGCCGAGCAATACCAAAGAATTCTTAGCGGCTAAAAAAGCGATGGAAACCGCCTTCGGAAAGGAAGTGCTACCGTACAGAAGTGGTGGAAGTATCCCCATTACCGCGATGTTCGAGCAGGTTTTGGGAGCCAAATCTGTACTGATGGGCTTCGGATTAGATTCTGATGCCATCCACTCTCCGAACGAACATTACGGCCTTTTCAATTTCTACAAAGGAATAGAAAGCATCCCGTTATTTTTTGAGAATTATGCGAAGATGTAGATCTTTGTTTTGATATTAAGATGGAATCCCGATGCAAAGTCGGGATTTTTTGTTGTTTTTTGTGTCATAAATTTTGAATTTTTCTAATTCTATTTTTCAGAAACAAATTTGCGAAGATTACCAAAATTTGGTAACTTTGAATTATTAATGTTAAAAGTTAAATAAAATGGGGCGAAATACATCTGTTTCTTTAGGCAATTATTTTGAAGATTTTGTTGATAATAAGATTTCTCAAGGCCGATTTAAAAATGCAAGCGAAGTGATTAGGGCGGGATTAAGATTGTTAGAAAAAGAAGAAAATAAAATTGAATTCCTGAAAAAAGCAGTTCAGGAAGGGATGGATAGTGGCGTTGCTAAAGATTTTAATCCGCAAAAGCATCTGGAACTTTTAAAATCAAAAATGACAAAATAATGGATCGGTATTTATTCACCCGGAAAGCCGTTGAAGATCTTACCGGAATTTATGAATACACATTAGAATTTTGGTCTGAAAGTCAGGCCGATAAATATTATAATGAATGAATCAGCTTTTGTCAGATGTTGGCCGAAAGCCCGAGAATTGGTAAACATTATGTTGAAATTGGCTCAGATATTTTTGGCCTGTTATTCAATAAGCATCTCATTTTTTATAGAATGCTCAATGAAGAAGAAATTGAAATTATAAGAATTCTTGGAGCTGACATGGATTTGAAAAACAGAATAAAAGAATAAGAACTGCCAGGCGAAGGTTCTACAAAGGAATAGAAAG
>JADMKO010000107.1:5110-18544 GCA_015478785.1 Chryseobacterium sp.
AACAGAATAAAAGAATAAGAACTGCCAGGCGAAGGTTCTACAAAGGAATAGAAAGTATCCCGTTATTTTTTGAGAATGATGCGAAGATGTAGATCTTGCTTTGATATTAATATGGAATCCCGGTGCAAAGTCGGGATTTTGTAATGTATTCAATATAATTTATAAAATTTTCCTTGCAGGGAAAGGAGGAATCTGCTATCTTTACTCTGTAATTAATCAAAATTTTAATATTATGAAACAATTTTTACTTTCTGCATGTATTTTTGCCTCTGCAGTTTTCACCGCGCAGACAACCGTGTACAGTTACGGCTTTGATTCAGCATTTTCTACGGACTGGATCATGACCAACCAAAGTACATCTCCACCTGCGACTCCCGTTCTGTGGTCAAAAGCCAGCTATACGACAGCGTCCACGCCGATTTTTGGCAGTACTACCGGAGTAATTCCTAATGGTCAGGCGGGTGGTGGCAATTCATTTGCTATCGTCAACTATACGAGTACCAATACAGGTACAATCAGCAACTGGCTTATTACTCCTCTGGTGAATGTTCAAGACGGAGATGTCGTTTCTATTTATACCCGCAAAGGAACCGACGGGACAACGGATTACCCGGATAGACTGGAAGTAAGATATAGCACAGCTGCAACCACAGTGGTTCCTAGTACAGGCCCAACAGATGTAGGAAGTTTTACGAATTTGGGGGTTAGCGTAAATCCTAATTTATTAGACGGATTTGTTTACCCCAAAACTTGGACACAATATTCGTTTACAGTAACAGGAGTAGGAACAACACCTGTAGCTGCTAAATTTGCTTTCCGGTATTTTGTAACGAATGCCGGTCCTTCTGGAACAAACTCCGATATTATAGGAATTGATACATTTTCTGTAACCAGATCCACCATGGGAACTGCGGAAGTTTCAAAGTCGAAGTTATCCTTAACGCCTAACCCAGCAACAGATTTTATCACACTGTCCGGAATAGGCAAAATCAAATCAGTTTCCGTTTATGATATGAGTGGAAAAAACATACGAGTCAATATTATTGATAATATAGTAGATGTCAAGGCTTTAAATAGTGGAACCTATATCATTAACATCGAAACAGATAATGAAAGAATATCTGAAAAGTTTATTAAAAAATAATAATGCAATTAGTGAATAATCCCGGTCTTGCGCCGGGATTTTTTTATGATTTTTTAACACCTTCATTTGTCACTTTCCTTTGCGGGAATACCTAATTATCGGTATCTTTACCGCATCATTTAAAAATTTAAGTATTATGAAAAAAGTTTTATTAGGTATGTGTGTCGTGGCAACACAGTTTGTGTTTGCGCAGCAATTAATTTCATTTGAAACCAGCGAAGGCTATACTGCGGGCAATATTGACGGACAACAAGGTTGGACTACCACGGGAACTGGGGCAGGACAGCCGAATGTCGCTAATCAGTTAGTCAGTGCTGAACAAGCGGTTGCAGGTACAAATTCACTAAAAATAACAAAAGAGGCTGCATTTCCAGGGCAACAAAATCCTATTGTAGGCGGATTTAAGGATATAGGGTCAGCTATACCTCATAATAACTTTGTACTGTCATTTGACATCAGAATTACGGAACAACTTACGACTTCTTCAGACTTTGAATTTCAAACTACCGGACAAGGACCTACCGGAGGAGTGTATGTTATAAGACTAAGATTTGCTAATGATGGTGATATATATGCTGTTCAAACAGTTGGTGGCACATCCTCATATGCAGCTACTACTGGTACTTGGGTTCCCAATACATGGTATCGCGTTAAAATTGAAGGTACTGCTACAGGGCTGAATTATTATCTGAATGGTACACAAATTTTTTCGGGTCAGTTTTACACAACTTATGCATTTACAGGGTTGAGATTTGTACATGACAATTATGCTGGTAGCGCATATATTGACAGAATTGCAATCAATAATGAAGCTGCACTATCTACTTCAGAGATTGTGAAACGTACTGAATCAATTTCTATCTATCCTAACCCAACTTCTGATATCTTAAATATTGGAACCAAAGAAAAAGTACAGAGTGCTTCTATCTTTGATATGACAGGAAGAAAAATAGAGGCGAGAGTAATGAATAACACCGTGGATGTAACAAGTCTTGAAAGAGGAACCTACATTATCAATATCCAGACTGAAAAAGGTACTACCTCAGAGAAATTCATCAAGAAATAAGCTTTCTTAAAAGGATACAACAGAAACCGCCTCACACCGAGGCGGTTTTTTTATGTCGGGTTTTTAACCATTGCGACTTACGAAGCAAATATAATTTTCTATATTTTCGATCACATTCATCTGAAATTAGTCAAAAAAAATCTGCCTGTTGTTTTCAGGCAGAGGTAAAAATAAATAATCCAAATCAGGAGGAATGTCTTTTTTTCAGTTCGTCCCGGATTTCCATCAGCAGAATGTCCGTAGAAGAGGGTGGAGCGGGTGCGGCTGCTTCTTCCGGCGCGGTTCGGGTGAGTCTGTTGGCACCTTTAATCAGCCAGAACAACACCATCGCAATACACAGAAATGAAATCGTTGCAGACAGGAAACTCCCGTATTTCACGCCATTCCAGCTAAGGTCTGCGATTTTGTCTGCATTTACAGCACTCAAAGCAGGGTTCAGAAGGAGAGGTGTAATCACATCTTCTACAAGCGAGGTAACAATCTGCCCGAATGCAGCACCAATAATCACCCCCACAGCGAGGTCCATCACATTGCCCTTGAAGGCAAACTGTTTAAATTCCTGAATAATTCCCATAATAAAATATTTAATTTATGATGGAATAAAAGTAAATAAAATATCACAGAAAAGTATAAAATAATAACCCGGATTGCAATCCGGGTTATATCGTGATATGATGTTTTATATATCAATCGTCGGTTGTTATTTCTTTCCGAACAATCCGCCGCCCATTCCGGGCATATTCGGCATCCCTTTACCCATCATTTGCATTAGTTGTTTGCCTTGAGGGCCCTGCATCACTTTCATCATTTTTCCCATCTGGTCAAACTGTTTCATCAGCTGGTTTACATCTTCTATCTTTCTTCCGGCACCTCTGGCGATTCTGTTTTTGCGCTGGGTATTGATAATGGAAGGTTTGCGGCGTTCCTCGGGAGTCATAGAATGAATGATGGCTTCAATATGTTTAAAAGAATCATCGCTGATTTCCACATCTTTTATCGCTTTTCCAACGCCCGGAATCATGCCCATAAGGTCTTTCATATTCCCCATTTTTTTGATCTGATGAATCTGCTTCAGGAAATCATCAAACCCGAATTCATTTTTGGCAATTTTCCGGTGAAGTTTTTTGGCTTCTTCTTCATCAAACTGTTCCTGAGCTCTTTCCACGAGGGAAACTACGTCACCCATTCCCAAAATTCTGTCGGCCATCCTTTCGGGATAGAAAAGATCCAGAGCCTCCATTTTTTCGCCGGTAGAAATGAACTTAATCGGTTTTTCCACCACGGAACGAATCGTTAAAGCAGCTCCTCCACGGGTATCTCCATCTAATTTGGTAAGTACGACACCATCGAAATTCAACGCTTCGTTGAAAGCTTTTGCTGTATTCACTGCGTCCTGGCCGGTCATGGAATCGACTACAAAAAGGGTTTCGTGAGGTTTGATGAAATAATGCACCGATTTGATTTCGTTCATCATCTGCTCATCAATCGCCAACCGGCCGGCAGTATCCACGATCACAACGTCGTGATGATTGTCTTTTGCAAATTTTACGGCATTTTCTGCAATCAGAGAAGGGTTTACCGAACCTTCTTCGGTATAAACAGGAACACTGATCTGTCCGCCTAACACTTTCAGCTGTTCAATTGCGGCAGGACGATAAACGTCACATGCTACAAGCAACGGTTTTTTACTTCTTTTCTGTTTTAAATAATTGGCCAGTTTTCCGGAAAAAGTAGTTTTACCCGATCCCTGAAGCCCGGCAATTAAAATAACGGTTGGTTTTCCGGAAAGGTTGATGCCTTCCTGAGTTCCGCCCATCAGTTCGGCCAGTTCATCGTGAACGATCTTGGTCATCAGTTGTCCTGGTGTCAGGCTGGTGAGTACATTTTGTCCTAAAGCTTTGTCCTGAACTCTTTTCGTCAGATCTTTCGCAACTTTATAATTAACGTCGGCATCTACGAGTGCGCGGCGAATTTCTTTGACGGTTTCCGCTACGTTGATCTCGGTAATTTTTCCGCGTCCTGCGATATTCTGTAAAGCCTTGTCTAATTTATCCTGTAAACTGTTGAACATAGTGTTGTTTTAATATAAGTAAAGGTGTGCAAAAATAAGGATTTTATGTAATTATTAAAAATTGTATTTTGCAGCATGGATTTTACAGCGATTTTAGGAGTGATTTTACTGTTGGTTTTAGCGAATGTTGGTGTTTTTTTTATTTTCACAAAGTTATTGATTAACACTCCGAATGCGGGCATGAAATTTCTTTTTGTCAATATTCTGAAAGATATTGCCTGGCTCATTATAAGTTTACAATGGCTGGAGAAAACAACGCAACATTTTCTGGTTTTAATTTTCACTTTTTTAACGGCATCTTTTATTCTTTATTATAAGGTAATTCGCCTGTTGAATGAAAGATAATCCTGATGGGGTAAATACATGACAACAAGTGCAAGACATCGATATTTAGTTTTTAGAGCCTCTTTCAATTTAATGAAAAGAAACCATCGTGCTGAGGATATTATCTATGCTGACTCTTTCAGATTAGCTAAATTTACAAACTCCGGAAGCGAAATTCATCAAAAATGATTACAAGAATTCAAGCAATTACATTTACATAAGCTCCAAGCAAAACTTAATCTGACATTGAGATTTTTTCTTGGTGCGCAAATGGATCGAAACAAACATATCCTTGATAAAGCCCGTTGAACCGTTCGAGAGCGCTGCCGGCGGTGAGTTCTGCACGGATTTGGCCTTAGGAAACCCTTACGATTCTTGCCTTTTAGCATACTATATCCATACTATATCCATGCTATATCCATGCTATATGTATTAATAAACTATCTTTAGTTCATCCCTAAAGCCACTGTGACTTGGCAGAACTTCAAAAGGTTTTAAAATTTATCGAAAGTCTGGACGGGTTTCGTTTTATAAAATGAACGGTATTAGCACGAGACGATCGGGCGGATTTGATGGCGGGGCGCATCCGGAAGGAGACCAATGTACTAAAGTGCGGAAAAACGCCTCCGAATTTGGCGGTATTCTGCATTTGGCGGAAAATCGGGGGGGGGCGTTGCAGTTTTTTGCAAAGGAGGTTCTAAATAGGATTTGCCAAAGAAACATAGCTTAATCTACTTTATAATAAGATGTTTATTTAAATTTCAGGAGCTTATTTTGTTGATTTTTTAATATTTTGTGATTTTTATCAAGTCCTAAATTCTGACTGATAAAAATCAATTTAGTGGGTCGTATAAAATTAAATAAAAGAACTATATTTGCACACCGATAAAATTAAATCATGATTCAGAGAATTTACTCTTTATTTTTTGTGTTTTTATTTGTGGTATTCAGTTCTTCAGCCTTCGCAGCGAGCAGTACTGATGCGGCATCAGGCGAAAAAGAATTCAATGCAGTTGAGATGATTATGCACCACATTGGTGATGCGAACGAATGGCATCTTTTCACATTGAATGAGGGTACTCCCGACGAAAAACATGTTTCTATCCCTTTGCCAGTGATTGTTAAAGATCCCTCAGGATGGCATTTCTTTATGTCGAGCGATGTGGCGCACGGGGAAATTGTAAACGGGTATACCATGGATCACGGTATAATAAAAAATACCGAAGGTTTACATAAAGCTTCTTTATTCAATCTTATTGGAGGAAATCATACTTCCGACAATTCCTTTTTTGATTTTTCCATTACGAAAAATGTATTTTCGATGTTCCTGTCGGTAATTTTTATGCTGTTTATCTTTATCAGTATGGCTAAAAATTACAGGACGAACGCAGTTCCGAAAGGAGCTGGGAAACTGCTGGAACCTTTGGTGCTTTTTATCAGAGACGAAGTTGCGATCCCGAATATCGGAGCCAAATACAAAAAATATCTTCCTTATTTACTTACCGTATTTTTCTTTGTTTGGTTGAACAACCTTTTCGGACTGATTCCTTTCTTTCCGGGAAGTGCTAACCTTACAGGAAACATTGCAGTAACGGCAGCGTTGGCTATTATTACTTTAATCATCACTTTGTTCAGTGCCAATAAAAGTTTCTGGAAGCATATTTTTATGCCGCCGGTTCCTGCTGCGCTGTACCCGATTATGGTGCCCATTGAAATTATCGGAATTTTCACCAAGCCTTTTGCGCTGATGATGCGTCTCTTTGCTAACGTAACGGCAGGACACATTATGATTCTGGCCATTATTTCCCTGATCTTTATTTTCAAAAATGCAGCATTAGGATTGGCAGCAGTTCCATTGGCTTTGTTTGTATTTCTTCTGGAACTTCTGGTGGCAGCACTTCAGGCATTTATTTTCACAGTTCTTTCCGCATTGTATATCGGAATGGCAGTGGAAGATCATGATCACGATCATGCGCATAACGACCACGACAGTGCAGGAAAAGATACCATTGTCGCTTAATTAAAATTTAAAAAATATAACAACCTAAATATTTTTATTATGGATTTAACAACTGGAGCAGGACTAATTTATGTAGGAATCGGTTTAGCAGTATTAGGGGTAGGCCTTGGTATTGGTAAAATCGGTGGACACGCTATGGATGCTATCGCAAGACAGCCGGAACAAGCTGGTAAGATTCAGGCAGCGATGTTGATCGCAGCAGGTCTTATCGAAGGTGCTGGCCTTATCGCGATTATCTTTGGTGCCTTCATCAAGTAATCTGCACAACAAATAATCTTAGCAGCGAGCGGTTGGCTGCTGCTAAGGTTTTTTATCTTCCATAATTTTTAGAACAACAATTAATAAAGTTTATATACTATGATAATCGAACCGGGAATAGGCCTTTTGTTTTGGATGACGCTCACGTTTTTGATCCTTCTTTTCTTACTGACCAAATTTGCTTGGAAACCCATCATGAAAGCGGTTAATGACAGAGAAGTTTCTATCGTAGACGCGCTCAATCAGGCAAAACTGGCTAAGATAGAAATGGAGCAGCTGAAATCTGACAACGAGAGAATCATTCGTGAAGCGAAAGCGGAAAGAGATTCAATCCTGAAAGAAGCCAGAGAAATCAAGGACAGAATTGTAGGTGAAGCGAAAGATATTGCAAAATTGGAAGGCGACAAAATCATTGAACAGGCGAGACAATCCATTCAGGCGGAGAAATCTGCTGCAATGGCCGACATCAAAACTCAGATTGGTGCCCTTTCGGTTAATATTGCGGAAAATATCCTGAAACAAAAGCTGAACAGCAACGAAGCTCAGGATACGCTGGTAGAGAATTATTTGAACAACATTAACCTGAACTAATTATCATGCTGACATCCAAAGTAGCGAAAAGGTACGCACAGGGTTTGCTTGATTTCACTGAGGAAAGTGGCAACACGGCATCGGTTTTTTCAGAAATGAAAGATGTGGTGAAAATCATGAAGGAAAGTAAAGAACTGAATGCTTTCTTTGCAACTCCTTTCATCGATACCAAAAAGAAAATGGCTGCAGCGTCGGAGATATTCCAAAGTTTCTCAAAGGTTTCCCAAAACATGATCAGTCTTGTCATCAGACAGGGAAGAGAAAAGGAGATGAGAAATATTGCGCAGGAATTCATCAACAAGGTGGAAGATAAACAAGGCATTCAGAGAATCACTCTTACTTCTGCTTCAGAATTGTCTCAGAACAATATTACAGAAATCCTGAAATCATCGGGTCTGGTAAAGGAAGGAAGCAATTTCGACCTGAATACCATCATCAATCCTGACATCTTAGGAGGATATATTTTAAGAGTTGGCGATCAGCAAATCAATGCATCGGTAAAGTCCAAACTCAACCGAATAAGAAAAGATTTTCAATTAAATTAAGAAAAAAGAACCAAAATGGCAGAAATAAATCCGGCAGAAGTATCAGCGATACTGAAGCAACAGTTAGCAAATTTTGATACCCATTCCAACGTAGAAGAAGTAGGAACAGTACTTCAAATCGGTGATGGGATCGCCCGTGTTTACGGTTTGGAAAATGTACAGTACGGTGAACTCGTAAGATTCCAAGGCGGAATTGAAGGAATCGTATTGAACCTGGAAGAAGACAATGTTGGGGTTGCGCTTTTAGGAGAATCCAAGAAGGTAAAAGAAGGAGATACTGTAAACCGAACCAACAGAATTTCATCTATTAAAGTAGGAGAAGGAATGCTGGGAAGAGTTGTAGATACCCTCGGAAACCCGATCGACGGTAAAGGCCCTATCACTGGAGAACTTTACGAAATGCCGATCGAAAGAAAAGCACCGGGAGTAATTTTCAGACAACCGGTAAATGAGCCGCTTCAGACAGGTATCGTCGCGATCGACTCCATGATTCCCGTAGGAAGAGGGCAAAGAGAGCTGATTATTGGTGACCGTCAAACCGGAAAAACCACCGTGGCGATTGATACCATTCTGAATCAAAAAGAATTTTATGACGCCGGAGAACCGGTATATTGTATCTATGTTGCGATAGGCCAGAAAGGTTCTACTGTTGCACAGATTGTAAAAACTTTGGAAGATAAAGGAGCGATGGCTTATACAGTTATTGTAGCTGCTAATGCTTCCGATCCAACTCCAATGCAGGTGTATGCACCCATGGCAGGAGCTTCTATCGGCGAATATTTCCGTGATACAGGAAGGCCAGCCTTGATTATTTATGATGATCTTTCTAAACAAGCGGTTGCTTATCGTGAACTTTCCTTGCTTTTAAGAAGGCCACCGGGCCGCGAAGCATATCCGGGAGACGTGTTCTATCTTCACTCCAGATTATTGGAAAGAGCAGCGAAAGTGATTGCTGATGACAGTATCGCAAAGCAGATGAACGACCTTCCTGAAGCCCTGAAACCAATGGTAAAAGGTGGCGGATCGCTTACTGCACTTCCGATTATTGAAACTCAGGCAGGTGACGTATCAGCTTATATTCCTACCAACGTAATTTCTATTACTGACGGACAGATTTTCCTGGAGTCAGATCTTTTTAACTCCGGTGTTCGCCCGGCGATCAACGTAGGAATTTCCGTTTCCAGAGTAGGAGGAAATGCTCAGATCAAGTCCATGAAGAAAGTTTCCGGAACATTAAAATTAGATCAGGCTCAATACAAAGAATTGGAAGCTTTTGCTAAATTCGGTTCAGACTTAGATGCTTCTACACAAGCAGTTATTTCTAAAGGAGAAAAGAACGTGGAAATTCTGAAGCAGCCTGTGAACTCTCCGCTTCCTGTTGAAAATCAGGTAGCGATGGTATATGCGGGAACAGAAAATCTTCTGAAAGATGTTCCTGTAAGAAGAGTGAAAGAATTCATGAAAGAATATGTGGATTTCCTGAAATCTAAACACCCGGAAACCATGGCTGCTATCAAAGCAGGAAAAATAGATAACAGCATTACTGAAGTATTGAAGAGTGCTGCTGCTGATATTTCAGTAAAGTACAATTAATATAAAAATCAATCAGGATACCGCTTCATGAGCTGTATCCTGAATATTAACCCTTAGACTTTGAACCTTATTCAATGGCAAATTTAAAGGAAATACGCGGACGAATTACCTCCATCAGTTCTACGATGCAGATTACCAGTGCAATGAAGATGGTAGCAGCAGCGAAACTGAAAAAAGCACAGGATGCTATCGTAATGCTGAGGCCTTATTCTGAAAAACTGACAGAGCTCATCGAAAATGTTAGCGCAAATGCAGATCCGGAACAGGTAGCTACGTATACGGTGCAGAGAGAGGTGAAGAACGTTCTGTATATCGTGATTACGTCCAACAGAGGATTGGCCGGTGCATTCAATTCTTCTGTAGTGAAGGAACTCAATCTGCAACTGAAGAAGACAACACAGAGTTACGAAATACTCACCGTCGGAAAGAAAGTGTATGATGCAGTTTGGAAAAACAGAAAAGTGTACGATAACCAAAGTGCAATTTTTGATCACCTCAGTTTCGATAAAGTTTCCAGATTTACCGCACAGGTAATGAAGGACTATACAGAAGGGAAATTTGATCAGGTTTTTGTGATCTACAATAAATTCATTAATGCCGCAACACAGCAGGTGATTACCGAACAGGTGTTGCCGATTGCGATGCCGGAAGTTACGTCAACTGTTGCTGTTGATTATATTTTTGAACCAAGTGCAAAGGAAATTCTGGAAAATCTGATTCCAAAATCCATAAAAACACAGGTTTACAAGGCGGTTCTCGACAGTGTAGCTTCTGAACACGGTGCCAGAATGACAGCGATGCATAAAGCGACCGACAATGCCGGTGCACTGAAAAATGATCTGGTGATCACTTACAACAAAGCTCGTCAGGCAGCTATTACCAATGAAATTCTTGAGATTGTTTCCGGTGCAGAAGCACTGAAAGGAAATTAAAAAAAATCTCCAATCATCACTGAAGCACCTCATACGTGGGGTGCTTTTTTTATTTTTTCACCTATGCATTGGCTTCATCTTCTGCATCATGTTGCAAAAAAATAAATCTATATATTTGCATAATATTGTTATTCAATTTTTAAATGGACTCGGATATAGTCAAGCTTTTATTAGCATTATTCTTAGTATTACTTAATGGCTTTTTCGTAGCAGCCGAATTCTCAATTGTTAAGGTACGGTACTCCCAGATTCAGCTGAAAGCAGCTGAAGGAAATGCTATGGCAAAACAGACGGAATTTATTATCAAACGTCTGGACGAATATCTTTCTGCAACACAACTCGGTATTACGCTGGCTTCTCTTGCTCTTGGTTGGGTTGGGGAAAGTGCCATGCATCACATCATTGGAAATATTTTTATTTATTTCAATATTGCATTAGATCCAGCTACGATTACTACTATCTCTTTGATTCTCAGTTTTTTGCTGATTACTGTTATGCACATTGTATTGGGTGAATTGATTCCTAAGTCGATCGCCATCAGGAAATCTGAAGCCACGGCCATGGCGATTGCAGTTCCATTACGAGTGTTCTACACCGTGTTCAGGCCTTTTATCTGGTCTATGAATCAGATGTCGAATGCATTTTTGAGACTGATGAAAATTCATCCCGCTTCCGAACATGAAATTCACTCAACAGAAGAGCTGCAATTGCTTGTAAAACAGTCGGCAGATTCAGGTGAAATTCAGGAAGAAAATTATGAAATCATTAAAAATGCTTTTGATTTTACGGATCATTCTGCCAAGCAGATTATGGTGCCGAGACAAAACATTTTGTCCATCGATATTGAAGATCCTATTGAAGAAATTATCAATCAAATCATGGACAGCGGATATTCCCGAATTCCGGTTTTTGAAGATTCTATTGATAATATTATCGGGATTTTTTACACCAAAGAAATTATTCGTGAATTTGTAAAAAGGAAAGGCGATATCACTCATGAAGACCTTCGGAGGCTAATGCGGGAAGCCTTTTTCGTGGTGGGGAGCAAGAAAATTTCTGATTTAATGAAAACTTTTCAGCTTAAAAAACAGCATCTTGCGATTGTGATTGATGAGTTTGGAGGAACGGAAGGAATCATTACGCTGGAGGATATTCTGGAAGAACTGGTGGGTGAAATTCAGGATGAGGAAGATGATGAAGAAAAAGTAGTGGATAAAGTAGGGGAAAATGTTTTCTGGGTTCAGGCGACACAACCGCTGGACGAGATTAATGAATTCTTGCCGCATATTTTCCCGCTTTCAGAAGAAGGAGAATTTAATACGCTGGCCGGATACATTCTGCATGAATTGGAAGATATCCCGGAAGAAAACCAGGAATTCCACATGAACGGCTACCAGTTCAAAATCCTCAGGATGAATAATAAAAGTGTGGAAATGGTGGAGCTTGTGTTTAAAGAACCTGATATTATCAGCGAATTGAGCGAGGAAATGGGAGAAGTTTAATTCTTCGAAAGGAAATTAAAATATGAAAATAAACAGGATTTTTAACTCCGACAATTACGAAAACCCAAAAAGAAAATACGACGAAGAAGTACTGGTGATGGAAGATGAAGACCAGGGTCACAAACTGGTGCTTTGGAATGATGATGTAAATACCTTCGATTTCGTCATTACTTCATTAATAGAAATTTGCAAACATACGCTGGAACAGGCAGAACAATGTACTATTCTGGTGCATTATAAAGGAAAATGCACGGTGAAAACAGGCAGTTTAGAACTTCTGGAACCCATGCATGAAAAACTTATTTCACGCGGACTAACCAGTGAAATTGTATCTTAAATTCCGGGAATTCCGGAGTTTTTTTATTCAAAGAAAGTTTCTTTCCGATTGACAAAATTCATCGTAAAATAATTGAATAACAGAAAATAAATCCCGACTTTTGGGCATCTGAATCTGAAGCCTGATGCTTCAATCAAATTGTATCTATGGAAAATATTCACGATTGCGTTATCGTCGGTTCCGGGCCTTCCGGATTTACGGCCGCTATTTATGCTGCACGTGCAGATCTGAAACCTCAATTGTACACCGGGCTCGAACCAGGCGGACAACTGACCACCACGACAGAAGTGGACAATTTTCCGGGTTATCCGAATGGTGTTACAGGTCCCGAAATGATGATGGACCTTCAGAAACAGGCAGAACGTTTTGATACGAAAGTACATTATGAACTGATTACCAAAGCGATATTTTCCAAGGAAAGAGGCGGTATTCACCAACTCTGGGCCGGAGAAAAAGAAATTCTCGCCAAAACTGTGATTATTTCTACAGGAGCTACGGCCAAATATTTAGGATTGGATGATGAGAAAAAATATGCGGGAGGTGGTGTGTCTGCCTGTGCAACATGTGATGGATTTTTCTACAAAGGAAAAGAAGTAATTGTAGTCGGAGGTGGCGATACCGCTGCAGAAGAAGCAACCTACCTCGCCAAACTCTGTTCAAAAGTGACAATGTTGGTTCGGAAAAATGAATTCCGTGCTTCCAAAGCGATGATCCACCGTGTAGAAAATACGCCCAATATTGAAGTGAAATTTCATCATGAACTCATCGGAATTGAAGGTGAAAATAATTTGGTTGAAAGAGCAGTAGTCATTAATAATCAGACGAAAGCAACGTCTAAGATTTCTGTACATGGAATATTTATCGCCATCGGACATCAGCCAAATACGGATATTTTCAAAGATCAGATTACTACAGATCAGAACGGATATATCGTTACTGAAAAAGGTTCTACCCGTACGAATTTTCCCGGCGTTTTTGCGGCGGGTGATGTTCAGGATGCTATTTACAGACAAGCGGTTACAGCTGCCGGAAGCGGTTGTATGGCAGCCAT
>JADMKO010000108.1:0-8678 GCA_015478785.1 Chryseobacterium sp.
ATAAGGATCGCCATTTTGAGTCATGCTGATAGCTATATTGTTTTTTAGTAATAAAACATATGGCAATATCGCAAGCGGAAATTTCAAAAGAAAGCAACCGAAATCGGAGCTAGATTTGCTTAAAATACAGAAGGCTTCGACGGGTTCAGCCTGACAGAAGGTTTGTTCTTTCGTAGTGGCTTCTTCAGTAGGAAGAAAAAAATTCCGGAACAGCTCCTTTTAGGGCTGGGGTAAAATGTTCCGGGATTTTTCAGATGGATTCGGACCTTTGAGGATTTGTCTGTCTCAGTTGCTGAATGACCCATATCAGTATTGACTAAGTGAAATAGTTTTTCCTGAACAGCCTAATTTTTATTTTAAATGGGAAGGTTTGGGAAAGGTGCATTATGTTTTGTAATTTGCGAATATGAAGAATTTTGAACTCTCCGTTTTGGATCTCGCGCCTGTGAAGCAAGGAAGTACGGTGCAGCAGGCTTTGCATGAAAGTATGGATCTGGCGCAATATGTAGAGAATCTTGGCTATACAAGATATTGGCTGGCAGAACATCATAATTTTGAAGGAATTGCCAGTTCAGCTACCTCGGTGCTGATCGGTTATATTGCTTCCGGAACCCAAAAGATCAGGGTAGGATCGGGCGGTGTCATGCTTCCCAATCATAGTTCGCTGGTAATTGCCGAACAATTTGGAACGCTGGAAACGCTCTATCCCGGCAGAATCGATTTAGGAGTAGGCCGTGCTCCGGGAACCGACGGTTATACTGCGAAAGCGTTAGGCAGAAATCCAATGACCATCAACGAACAGTTTCCCCGGCAGATTGTAGAACTTCAAAGGTATTTCTCCTCTGAAAACCGCGATGCTCTGGTGCGCGCTATTCCGGGTGAGGGCTCTGATATTCCGATTTATATTTTGGGATCGTCCACCGACAGTGCATGGCTGGCTGCGGATCTCGGTTTGCCTTATGCTTTCGCAGCGCACTTTGCTCCGGAAATGATGGAATCCGCTTTTAAGATTTATCACGAACATTATCAGCCGAGTGAGAAGTTCCCAAAACCCTACACTATTGCCTGTGTAAACTGTATGGCTGCGGATACGGACGAGGAGGCTGAAAGGATTTCTTCAACGCTGTATATTACTTTTTTAAATCTCATTCGGAATGTCAGAGAACCTTATTCGCCGCCTGTGGACAATATGGATGCCATCTGGAATCCGGCCGAAAAAGCCCATTTATTACAGAAATTGAAATACAGTTTTAAAGGGAGTAAAAGTTCCGTACAGCAGCAGATGACTGACTTTCAGGAACGGTTTCAGGTGGACGAACTGATGGTGGCTTCTCACATTTTTGATCATGAAGCCCGGAAGAAATCGTACGAAATTATCCGCGAGGCTGCCGATGCGCTGAATCAGAAATAATTGGTATTGTTCAGGATATTGGTGAAGTTGGATTCGGATAGAATACCTTTATCGTGATAAAGATCCAATATATTTTTCGAGTTGCGAAGCGGGTTTTCTATGGTTTGTTCAAAAAAAGAACTCAGTTCTTCACTGTTGGTTTTGGTGATGATGATCTGATTCTGAGAGCCTTTTGAAACAAAGCCGCGAAACTCTCCCTTAATGTCGTTACCGATGATTCTGACTTTTTGAATATCAGCCAAAGGAATCGAGGTTCCGTTCAGGACGATTTCATTTTCTTTCAATTCCAGCAAGCCTGATTCGATGTCTTTTTTCTTTCCCCGAAATCCGATGTAATATATTGCGGAAATGATGAGAAGAGCCACCAAAACCAGATTCAGGGTGAACGTCTGGTACAGAAAATCATCCTTCATTCTGTAATACTGAGGCAGAAAAGCCAGAATAAGTAGGGTGATGATTGCCAGCATATCAAGGATCACGAGGATTAGCAGGACTTTTCCAAAAGTAATTTTACTCTTTCTGGCCTGTTGAAACGTACGGAACGGCATTTCGTTATTGTTAGTATGTTAGTAAGTCATGTGATGATAGTCATGATATATTGAAAATAAAGTGTAATTTAGCAGTCCCAAACGAATAAGGAAATTTTTGGTTAATTCTCTTTCTGCCTTGAGACTGGAAATTAGCATTGCGCAATGAAAGTCTTAGAATCGGAACCCTGTCCAATTATTTCCTTTTTTTTATGCCTTTTTCACAAATTCCGATTTCAGCGCCATCGAGCCGAATCCGTCAATTTTACAGTCAATATTATGATCGCTGTCAGGCCTTAGTCTGATATTTTTCACTTTTGTGCCCGCTTTTACAGGCTTCGGAGCCCCTTTCACCGGCAGATCTTTGATCACTACAACGCTGTCTCCGTTCTGAAGTTCATTTCCGTTGCTGTCCAGGATTTTATCTTCTGATGGCGTTTCCGAAGGATTCCATTCATAGAAACACTGGGAACATACCTGCAGGCCATCCTGCTCATACGTAAATTCCGAAGTACATTTCGGGCAAAGCACAGTTTCGCTCATGTTCATTCTTTTTTACAAAGATAGATTTATTTGAGGCAAAAGAAAAACTGTGGAACTGAAGAAGAACGAAATGAATTAATAATAGTAAATTTGTTGCTTAAAATTCCGAAATGAAATACCTTTTTCTGTGCCTTATCAGTGCTGTTTTGCTGAGTATTTCCTGGCCAACCTACGGCTTGCCGTTCTTCATTTTTTTTGCGTTGGTACCGCTGCTCATGGCGGAACATGAAATTACAAAATTCTCTAATCTCCGCCGGAAAAGCGGCCTGATTTTCGGGCTTTCCTATCTTACCTTCATCATCTGGAACATTGTAACCACGGGTTGGCTGTACGGTTCTCAAAACCCTGACGGAAGTCCGGCGCTGATGGCAGTGGTGTTTCCGGTGCTCGTAAATTCGTTGCTGTACAGTACCGTTTTTATGTTATATCACTGGTATAAGAAAATTCAGGGAACGTATTGGGGGCTTACTTTTTTTGTTGCCCTCTGGATGGCTTTCGAGAAATTTCATCTGGGCTGGGAACTCACCTGGCCGTGGCTGAATCTGGGGAATGCTTTTTCAGAATATCCCGTGCTTATCCAATGGTATGATACTTTGGGCGCTACCGGCGGAAGTTTCTGGATATTGCTCGTGAATGTTTATGCATTCTACACGCTGCGCATCTGGGAAGCGGGAAGAAAAAGAAAACCGCTGATTCTCAACTCCATTATTCTGGTTTTGGGAATTTCTCTGCCGATGCTCATTTCTGTGTGGAAATATGAAAATTTCAACGAAAAGCCTTCCGGGCAGGTAAGTGTTTTACTGTTGCAGCCGGAACTGGATCCTTATACCGAAAAGTACCGGAAAGACAGTATTCAGGTATTGCAGGAACTCCTGACTCTTGCAGAACAACATTCACCGAAAGACTTTAAAAAAGGAGATATTGATTATTATATCGGTCCGGAAACATCGCTGCCGGGAAGCGGTTCCATTTCGGAAGCCGGATTTGAAGAAAGCATGATTCTGAATGGTGTCAAGTCATTTTTATCTACAAAGCCGGGTGCTGTATTTGCCACAGGAATCTCGTCGCATACGCTGTTCACGAGTGAAAAAGAAGCGCCAGATAACGCTTATCCAGTTTACCAAGGCTGGGTAGAAGGGTATAACACGGGCGTTCAGATTATTCCGGGACATGAAGTAGAGGCTTACCACAAAGGAAAGCTGGTTCCCGGTGTAGAGATTTTCCCTTATATCAATATTTTAAAACCTGTTTTAGGTGATGCGATGCTGAATCTGGGCGGCACCATTGCGTCTTTAGGAAGCGACGAGGAAAGGAAAGTATTCAGCAATCCGTTTAATAAAGGAAAAATGGCTCCCATTATTTGCTATGAAAGTATTTATGGAGAATTTACTACCGAATATGTGAAAAAAGGCGCTAATTTTCTTGCGATCATGACCAATGACAGTTGGTGGGGTGTTACTCAGGGACATCAGCAATTGTTGTCGTATGCGAGGCTGCGCGCTATAGAAACAAGAAGGGAAATTGCGCGTGCAGCGAACAGTGGAATATCCGCTCATATTAACGCAAAAGGCGAGATCGAAGCCGATACTTTATACGGAGATGAAACGGCTTTGTTTGCAAAAATACAGTTGTACGAAGGCCAGACTCTCTATACACAGGTAGGGGATTTGCTCTCAAGAATCTCTATCTTCGTTCTCGGGTTTTTAATTTTTTATACATTGATCAAACAGATCCAAAAGAGAAGCCCAAAGCGCCGTCCCGCAGGCAGGTAACTTTTTCAAAATAAAGGAGAAAACATTTGTAAGACTGGAAAATTCTTTATAATTTTGCACACTCAAATATTAGTAGTAAAAAAAGAACATCGAGATATGTCAAGAATTTGCCAAATAACAGGAAAGCGTGCAATGGTTGGTAACAACGTTTCCCACGCTAATAACAAAACGAAGAGACGTTTTGAAATTAACTTATTAGAAAAGAAATTTTTTCTTCCGGAAACAGAAAAGAACATCACACTGAAGGTTTCTGCTCATGGATTGAGAGTAATCAACAAAGTGGGGATCGAAGAAGCAGTGGAAAGAGCGAAAAGAAACGGATTTATTAAATAACCAATCAGATCATGGCAAAAAAAGGAAACAGAGTACAGGTGATCCTGGAATGTACAGAGCATAAAGAAAGTGGCGTAGCTGGCATGAGCCGTTATATCACGACGAAAAATAAAAAGAACACCACTGAAAGACTGGAGCTGAAGAAATTCAATCCTGTTTTGAAGAAATACACGGTTCACAAAGAAATTAAGTAACCCTCTTTAAAGATATTTACAATGGCAAAAAAAGTAGTAGCAACCCTGAAAGACGGTACATCTAAGAAGATGACTAAAGTCGTTAAAATGATAAAATCCCCAAAAACGGGAGCTTATTTTTTTGATGAAAAAGTAATGAATGCTGACGAAGTGGATGCTTTCCTGAAGAAATAATCTACCTCTACAAAACAATATAAAACTACTCAAATTTTTTGGGTAGTTTTTTATTTATCTTTGTACGGCGTAACAACTAACGAATACCGACATTATTAACTAAAGACAAGGGATGAGCTGGTTCAAAAAAATATTCAACAAACAGGAGAAAGAAACTTTAGACCAAGGTCTGGAAAAATCCAGTAAGGGTTTTTTTGAGAAAATATCAAAAGCCGTTGTTGGGAAAAACAAGGTAGATGAAGAAGTGCTGGATGACCTGGAGGAAATTCTGATCGCTTCCGATGTGGGTGCTGCCACTACCATCAAAATTATTGACAGGATCGAAGAAAGAGTAGCCCGCGATAAATATGTGGGTACCGATGAGCTTGATACCATCCTTCGCGAAGAAATCACCGGATTACTTCTGGAAAATCCGCATGCCGGAACCGGAAACATCGATGCTTCCAAAAAGCCGTATGTGATCATGGTGGTCGGCGTCAATGGTGTGGGAAAGACCACAACCATCGGAAAGCTGGCGCATCAGTTCAAATCTGAAGGAAAAAGTGTTGTGTTGGGTGCGGCGGATACTTTTCGCGCTGCTGCTGTGGATCAACTGGTGATCTGGAGTGAAAGAGTAGGAGTTCCTATCGTAAAGCAGGGAATGGGCTCGGATCCGGCTTCTGTTGCCTTCGACACCGTGCAAAGTGCATTGGCTCAGCATGCGGATGTCGCCATTATTGATACCGCCGGAAGGTTGCATAATAAAGTAAACCTGATGAATGAGCTTACGAAAATAAAAAGAGTGATGCAAAAGGTCATTCCGGATGCGCCTCACGAAATTCTTCTGGTGCTGGATGGCTCTACAGGACAGAATGCTTTCGAACAGGCCAAACAGTTTACAGCAGCTACGGAGGTGAATGCACTGGCTGTAACCAAACTGGATGGCACAGCAAAAGGTGGCGTGGTTATCGGTATTTCAGATCAGTTTCAGATACCGGTGAAGTATATCGGTGTCGGCGAAAAAATGCAGGATTTGCAGCTTTTTAACGGGGAAGTATTTGTAGATTCCTTCTTCAAAAAGAGATGATTTTAGAATTCGGGCTAAATGTTATAAGATTTTAATGAGATGAGTTTTGGTCTTGCAAAGGGTACAACTTTCGCTGTGCAAAATGCAAATCATCAATTATTAACAATTAAAATTTTAAACTATGAGCATTTTAGCATGGATTATTTTCGGCCTTATCGCCGGTGCACTGGCAAAACTCGTTATGCCGGGTAACCAAAATATGGGATGGCTGATGACCATTATTCTAGGAATTGTAGGTGCGTTTGTTGGAGGCTGGATCGGAACACTTCTTGGCTGGGGAACAGTCGATGAATTTGACTTTAAAAGTATTCTTCTTGCAGTTGTAGGAGCATTAGTTGTTCTCTGGCTGTACGGAATGGCTACCAGAAAAGGCTAACAGAACTACACATTAAAACAACAAAATCCCCCGCTGAACAACTCAGCGGGGGATTTCTGTTAATATGAAAGTTGAAAGAATGTTCTTTTTATTTGAGGGTGATGGTGTAAGGCATTCCCATCATAACACCAGACTGAAGTTTAGGGTTGGTTACCTGTTCAAAAATTTTATACTGTTCATCTCCCAGTTTTTTGCGCAAGTATCTCGCAGAGATTTGATCTTCCTCAAAATCTTTAAAAATTTGCTCAAACTGAGTGAGTTTTTTAGGATACGTCGATACTTTGTATTCCTTTAGTTTGGCTTTCTGTGCAGCAAAATTCACCGCATCATGCAGGCTTCCCAGTTCGTCCACAAGGCCAATCTGCTTCGCCCGGGTTCCACTCCACACTCTTCCGCCACCAACTTCATCAATCTGTTCAAAGGATTTTTTGCGGTTCTGGGTTACAAAATACACAAATCTTTTATATGTTCCTTCTACACTTTTGGTAAACATGTCCACGGCGGATGGTGAAATTCCGTTAATAATAGAGTAGTAGTTGGAATTGGAATTAGTGGTCACATCATAGGAGTTGATTCCGTTGCGGTTGGCCACGTCTTTAAAATAAGTGATCATTCCGAAAACACCGATGGAACCGGTAATCGTGTTGGGTTCAGAATAAATTTTATCTGCGGCCATCGCCATATAATATCCGCCTGAAGCAGCATAATCACCAAAAGAAACGACCAAAGGTTTTTTCTTTTTCAGTTCCTGCAGTTCAAACAGGATCTCGTCGGACGCGTTTGCACTTCCTCCTGGAGAATTGATCCGGAATACTACAGCTTTTATTTTATCGTTATCAGCAATTTTCTGAATTTCTTCTACGAAATTTTTAGCGTAAATATTCTGATAGCCTTCTCCGTTAAATATTTGTCCGGAAGCGTATAACACAGCAACCTGTCCGTCCTTTCCGGAAGATTTGCGGTCGCTATTGGCAGTAATATATTTTGAAACCGAGATTCTGTTCAGGTCTTTCTCTTTTTTTACTTTAAGCTTTTGTTTCAGAAGCTCGTCATACTCACTTTTTTGAATCAGTTTGTCGGCGAGTTTATGTTGTACACTCAATTCCGGGATAATTCCATACAGGCTGTCTACCGCAGTTTTAAAAACGGCAGGTTCTATTTTTCTGGAAGCGGCAATTTTAGTGGACACGGTACTCCAAATATCATTCAGGAGTGTAGAAAGTTGTTCGCGGTTTTCTTCCGACATATCATCTCTCAGATAAGGCTCAACGGCTGCTTTATATTTTCCATGGCGAATAACCTCGATGCCGATTCCATATTTTTCAGCGAAACTTTTCCAGTAAATAACTTCTGTGGTCATTCCTTTCAGTTCAATACCGCCCGATGGATGCAGGTAATACTGATCCGCAACCGATCCTAAATAATAAGCAGGCTGCGATACCATATTTCCATAAGCATATACGAACTTTCCTGATTTTTTAAAATCTTCGAGAGCAGCTCTCACCGCATCCAGTTGGGTGAAGCCCGCACTTATGAAATCGGTTTCTATGCTGATTCCTTTTATTTTATCATCATTTTTGGCATTCTGAATCGCTTCCACGAAATCATACACCAGAATATTTTGGTTTTTATTGTTAAAATCAAAAATTCCCTGCTGATCTTCAGTCGGGCTGTCGATAATATTGGTTTTATAGTCTAAAGTAAGGATGGAATCACTTTTCACATTTACTTTTGGGTCTCCCATCGCAGCACTCATGGCAATCATGAAAACAAAAAACACGAAGAAGATAACCCCGATAATGAATATAGCCACTATATTTGCTAATACACTTTTAAAGAAACTTTTCATAGCTGAATCTAAATTTTACTATATGTCGCAGCATAATGCCCTTTTGTTACTCGGAAGTAATCTGGGAGATACTAAAAAGAATTTGAATTGTGCGCTGAAGCGGCTTGAAGACTCCGGATGCCGGATCATAAAGAAAACTGGATTTCATTTTTCTGCGCCTGTAGAATTTTCAAGTCCTCACGAATTCTGCAATGTGGCAGTGTCCGTGAATACGGTATTATCTCCAGTGAAATTGCTTGAAAACATCAAAAAAATAGAAGCTGAAATGGGAAGAACCAGTGACAGTTTGGCAGCCGGAAAATATGAAGATCGGATTATTGATATTGATATTGTAAAATTTCGTAACTTAGTGTTTCATTCTGAGCTACTTCAGATTCCACATCAGAAACATCTCTTTGAAAGAGCGTTTTCACAGGTACTGATTTCTGAATTG
>JADMKO010000108.1:8688-18531 GCA_015478785.1 Chryseobacterium sp.
GTATTCGAATTTTAACGTCGGGGAGCAGAAGTTGTTATATGTTTTTCAGTTTTTTTTTCAAAATAAAAAAAATATTCGGCAAATTGACCTAAGGTACAGTATTTGTACTGGCACAGGTGTTTCTAAAAAAACATACAGGTTTTACCCTCAATATAAGCCGAATTAAAAGATCATTTATAAACTTTAAATAATTAAATTATGAAACTAAGTTCAACAATTGCTGCGTTAGCACTGGCAATGCCGGCTGCTTTCTTTGCACAAGATTCAGTTGCGGTTTACTCGGATCAGTATCCTAATACGTACTCTTCCGGTTCTGCTAACGTTTACCCATTCACCCAGGAATCAAAGAGATTCAACGACTGGTCTATCTCTGTAGGAGCAGGTATTCCTCTAATGCAAACTGCTACTCTTACCTCCATCAAGGATGGTGACGGTATGGGTAAAGATGTGTTCGGATACTCTGCTTACATCAGTGTTGATAAGGCCATTACTCATGCGTTCGGCCTTAAATTGCAGTATGATAGAGGGGAAACCAGACAAGGATTCTTCAACACAAAAAACGATGATGCTTCTCCTACTATGCCTATAGGAGCCAGAACACAGTACGATGCCATCTCTATCTTGGGAGATATTAACTTCTCGAATCTTTTGAGAAGAGTAGATAACAAATCACCTTACAGATGGGCATTGCACGGATATGCCGGTATCGGTACTTTAGCATACAGAGCGTATGTTGAAGACATGGCCGGACAAAGACTGGCGTATGAAGCAAAAGCTTTCAATCCCGGTTTTGCCTGGTTCGGACAGGGTGGTGCCGGTTTAAAATATAAAATTAACAATACTATCGACCTTGAAGGTAGAGTAATGTACGTTATTACAGGAGATGATACTTTCGACGGATTGCCAACGACAGCAAGAACTTCTGACAATTTCTTCAATACGACTTTAGGTCTTACTTTCAATTTAGGAAGACACCAATCTCATCTTTTCTGGCATGATCCGTTACAAGAAGTTTATTATAAACTGGATGTACTGGAGCAAAGAAACCAGGATATTGAAGTATGCAAATCCGGAGACAACGACAATGACGGAGTTTGTGATGATTGGGATAGACAACTGGATACACCTGCAGGAGCAAGAGTTGACGGAGCTGGTGTCGCTTTAGATACTGATTTGGATGGAGTGATTGACCTTTATGACAAGTGTGTAACCGTTCCCGGCCCGGTTGAAAATGACGGATGTCCTACAACGATGCCTTCTACAGGAGGAATTATTACTGACAACACAAGAACTTTAGAAGGAATCGAATTTGACCTTGATTCTGACAGAATTCTGCCTTCCAACACACCGATTCTGAATAATGCAGTGAACTACATCAACTCTTCAACAGGAGCGTACAGAGTAGTGGGTGCTACAGATACAAGAGCTTCTGATGCTTATAACCAAAGACTTTCTGAAAGAAGAGCGAATAATGTGAAAAATTATTTAGTACAACAGGGAGTAAGTTCAGGAAAACTGGAAGCTGTGGGTAGAGGTGAAAAAGACCTTAAATACCCTGAGTGTGATCCGGCTACAAAATGCCCTGAATGGAAAAACAGAGCTAACAGAAGAGTATACTTCGAAGCAAAATAAATCAAAACTCATCTTTTGATATGAGAGGCTGCGCATATTTGCGCAGCTTTTTGTTTTCTTGTATTTTTACTTCATGATTACGCTGCAAGAGTTCAAGAAATTAAAAAATGAGACGCTCCAACATTTCTGGGGCTACCAACATTTCAGGGATTTACAGGACGAAATTACAGACAGTATCGCTTCCGGAAAAGATACTCTTGCGCTGTTGCCTACCGGTGGCGGAAAATCTTTGTGTTATCAGCTTCCGGCGTTGATTATGGAGGGTACCTGTATGGTGGTATCGCCGCTGATTGCTTTAATGAAAGACCAGGTGATGCAGCTGAAATTCAGAAATATCGAAGCAGAATACCTTTCAGCAGAACTCGATGAAGCGGAAGCTGAAGAGATCTACTCCCGTTGCAGGGAAGGGATTACAAAACTCTTGTATGTCTCTCCGGAGCGGCTTGCCAGTCCGGCTTTTCTGGAACATCTTCTGGATATTCAACTTTCCTTTATCGCTGTGGATGAGGCACACTGTATCTCAGAATGGGGGCAGGATTTCAGACCCGGATATCAGAACATTAAAACATTTCGGAACGATCATCCCGAACTTGCCTGCCTTGCGCTTACAGCTACCGCCACCCCAAAAGTGCTCAGTGAAATTATAGCGAAACTGGAACTGAAAACTCCCGCTGTTTTTAAAAAAAGTTTTCAACGAGATAACATCAGAATCTTCTCTGAAACCATTTCTGATAAATACCAATGGGTCTATGATCTTCTGCGCTATCACCAGGGTTCAGGGATCATCTATACCAGAACCAGAAAAGAGGCTGAGGAGCTTGCCCAATTTCTAAAGAACCGTGATAAAAGCAGGGTAGATTTTTTCCATGCAGGTTTGTCTGCCCGGGAAAAACATCAGAAACAGCAGCGCTGGACTGCCGGTGAAAACGAAGTGTTGGTTTCTACTAATGCTTTCGGGATGGGAATTGACAAAGAAAACGTCCGTTTTATCATCCATTTTTCTGCTCCTGCCAGTTTGGAAAATTATTATCAGGAAATCGGTAGAGCCGGCCGCGACGGTAAGGAAAGTTTCGCTTTCATGATCTGGAATGAGCAGGAATTCCTTCAGTTCAATCAGATTCTGAAAAATCAAATTCCGGATAAAAAAGAATTTCTGAAAATCGTTTCACACCTCTATTCCATTTTTCAGATTGCAGACAGCGAAAGGCCGGAAAGAGCGCATCAACTCTTTCTGCATCACCTTCAGAATACGTCGAAATGTTCGGCAGCAAAGATCAAAAATGTGCTGACTTTTCTTCACAATCAGGAACTTATTTTTTTGAATAATCATAAAAGCCTTTCTTCTCTTGAACTCAAGCTTGAGCCTCATGAAATAGACCTTCTTCCGAAGAAGGACGCTTATTTTATCGAACTATTGCTGCGCTGTATTCCAGGGATTTCAACGCATAAAGTGATGTTCAGTGAACAAAATTTGAGCGGTAAAATAGGAGCTGAAATGCCGTTGATTAAAGAAAGAATCCGTGAACTTCGCGAAGCGGGCCATCTGGAATACATCGACGGTGCACTATCGAGCATTACCTTTATTAAACCACGGGACGACCGGTCGTTTGACGGAAAATACTGGCATCTTTTTGAGCAGATTCAAAAAAATAAAATCAGGAAATGGGAGGAGATGAAATTTTTTGCTGCGAATAAAGACCATTGCAGAATGAAAATGATTCTCACTTATTTTGGCGAAAAAAATACCGGAAACTGCGGTACCTGTGATGTATGTGAAACCCGGAAGAGCCGTTCTTCCACAAGTATAAGTGAAGAAATTATAAAAATTCTGAGGGCACAGCCTGCCACTGCAGATGAAATTTCTATGCAACTGGCTTATTGCAAAAAAGAAAAAATCCTTGAACATATTATTCTGCTTTTGGATATAGGAAAAATAAAAATGCTGAATTTCAGAACCTATACTTTGGCTTAGAAATTCTTAAAATGATGTTATCTTTGCATCATGAAGCCATTAAATATCGTATTTTTCGGAACTCCTGAGTTTGCAAAAACATCCCTGGAAGCGATTCAAAATTCCACACACAAGATCGCAGGTGTGGTTACAGTGCCCGACAAAGCAAGCGGTAGAGGGCAGAAGATTCATCAGTCGCCGGTGAAAGTTTATGCGGAACAACAACAATTGCCTGTTTTTCAGCCTGAAAAATTAAGAGATCCGGAGTTTCTGCAACAGATGAAATCGCTGAATGCCGACGTATTCGTCGTGGTAGCTTTTCGGATGATGCCCAAAGTACTTTTTGAAATTCCTGCGCTCGGCACGTTTAATCTTCACGCTTCTTTGCTTCCGGATTACCGCGGTGCTGCACCTATTAATTATGCAGTGATTAACGGGGAAGAAACTACAGGACTCACTACTTTCTTTATCAATGAAAAGATTGACGAAGGAAATATCCTCCTTCAGGAAATAGTTTCTGTTTTTCCTGATGAAAATGCCGGTTCTCTTCACGATAGAATGATGGAAGTAGGTGCTGCACTGGTCGTAAAAACCCTTGACGGACTTTCCGAAGATACGCTGACGCCGAAACCACAACCTGAAGTTCAGCAGCCTAAGAACGCATTTAAAATATTTAAGGAAGACACCAAAATCAACTGGGATCAGGAAACGGATCGGGTGTATAATTTCATCCGCGGTATGTCTCCCTATCCCTGTGCTTTTACCACTTTGAAGATTGGGGAAGAGGAAAAACAACTTAAAATTTATTCCGGAAGAAAAGAACTTTTTTCTCATTCACATTCTCCGGCAGCTGTGGAAGTAGACAAATCTACTTTTAAGATTTATACCAAGGATGGCATTTATTATCCCGAAGAAGTACAGCTGGAAGGAAAGAAAAGAATGTTGACCAAAGATTTTCTCAACGGATTTCAAAAGTATGATCACCTCCGTATTCTTCCGGAACCATAACAAAAAACCCCGAATATTCCGGGGTTTTGTATGTATTAGTAATGAAATAAATTAACCGTGAGTCGGTTTCGGTGCCCATCTGTCGTACGGACTCATATCAAAACTTTTCACTTCTTCCATCGTCATCCCGAGTGCTCTCGCCACACCTTCGCCATATTCAGCATCTGCCTTGTAGCAGTTTCTGATATGCCGGATCTGGATGAATTTTTCTGCCGCACCCACTTCCGCTGCGGTATTGCTGAAAAGAATTTCCGCTTTGCCGTCCGCTTTTATGATTCTGAAAAGATCGCCCGGCTGGGTATAATAATCTTCGTCATCATCACGGAAATTATGTGCATACGCAGTTCCTTCTAGTTCCAAGGGCGGTTCTTTTGTTTCCGGCTGTTCCTGCCATTCTCCGTAACTGTTCGGATTATAATGTAAAGTATCGCCATAATTTCCATCTACCCGCATCGCACCATCCCTGTGGAACGCATGATACGGACATCTCGGCTTGTTTACGGGAATCTGGAAATGATTCACGCCCAAACGGTAACGCTGAGCATCACCATAGGAAAAAAGACGACCCTGAAGCATCTTATCCGGCGAGAATCCGATGCCGGGAACAATATTGGTGGGATTAAAAGCTGCTTGTTCCACATCAGCATGGTAATTTTCAGGGTTTTTGTTCAGTTCAAATTCACCCACCGGAATCAACGGGAAATCTTTTTTCGACCAGACTTTGGTAAGATCAAAAGGATGAAAGCGGTACGTTTTAGCCTGCTCTTCTGTCATAATCTGAACGTACAGTTTCCACTTCGGGAAATCGCCTTTTTCAATGGCGTCGAAAAGGTCTCGCTGTGCAGATTCTCTGTCGTGTCCGATAATGGAAGAGGCTTCTTCATTGTTTAAGTTTTCTATTCCCTGTTGTGTGCGGAAATGAAACTTCACCCAATGCCGCACGTTATCCCTGTTAATAAAACTGTAGGTATGACTTCCGAAACCGTGCATGTGCCGGTATCCGTTTGGAATTCCGCGATCGCTCATCACAATGGTAATCTGATGTAATGCTTCCGGCAGCAAAGTCCAGAAATCCCAATTGTTGTTGGCACTTCTCATATTGGTTTTGGGGTCACGTTTTACAGCGTGATTTAAGTCTGGAAATTTCATAGGATCGCGGAAGAAGAAAACCGGAGTGTTGTTTCCTACCAGATCCCAGATGCCTTCATCGGTATAGAATTTAAGAGCAAAACCTCTGATGTCACGCTCAGCGTCGGCAGCTCCTCTTTCGCCGGCAACCGTAGAGAAACGGGCAAACATTTCTGTCTTTTTCCCGATTTCACTGAAGATATGGGCTTTCGTGAAAGGGGTAATGTCGTGGGTAACGGTAAACGTCCCAAAAGCACCGGAACCTTTGGCGTGCATTCTTCTTTCAGGGATGACTTCTCTGTCGAAGTTAGCCATTTTTTCCAGAAACCAAAAATCCTGCATCAACATGGGACCGCGCGGTCCGGCGGTCATTGCATTTTGATTGTCAGGTACAGGAGCGCCGGTTTGACGGGTCAGTTTTTTCTTGTCCATAGTCGTATTTTGTTAAATTGATGAAGCTAAATTATTCAGATTTTTGCGAATAAAAACAGAACTGTTATAGATATTAAGAATAACAGCAGTGCTATATTACGTATAAAGTTATGAAAAATTAGTTACCGGCGTTTGGTTTACTGTAAAGTTTTCATATTATTTCCGTCTGCGAAATGAAGCCTTTTAAATACATGGCTGGACAATATCGTCAGCAGCCCGATGGTGAGGAAAGTAAATCGGAACGCATTGTGGATTTCACCTGAGATCAGATTGGTCTGTGTTTCGAAGATGTTAAGGGTTAATAAACCCAGCGAAATTCCAAATCCTACCGCTAGCTGCTGATTGACGGATAAAAGTGAGTTGCCGCTGCTGGTATGGAAACTTCTGAGGTCTGCAATGGAAATAGTGTTCATGGCGGTAAACTGAATGGAATTAAAAAATCCCATTAATGCGATAATAGGCACAAACCAATATAGAGAATCCGCAATTCCCGGTACGGCCAGGAATATTATGAGAATGCCCAAAATAATAGTGTTGTAATACAGGGTTTTCCGATAACCAAATCTGTTCAGAATCCGGATCACATAATTCTTTCCAAACATGGCAGTTAAAGCCATCGGTGCGATAATCCATCCTGAAATAACAGCAGATCCGCCATAAGCTACCTGTATCATTAACGGTAACAGGAGTGGAACGGAACTGATGCCAAGACGGGTCACCATGTTTCCCACAATGCCTACCCGGAAAGTGCGCACCTGAAAAAGATTCAGCGGAAACAGGGGATTGGAAGCTTTTTTAGCATGACGGTAATAAAAATAAAAGAGCAGGAAACCCAGAATAAAAATCATCAGAATAGGGGTGATGTTCTGCGTATTTCCAAACAATTCGAGGGAAACCGAAAGCAGAAGTGAAGCCGCGGCGAAAATGAGAAACCCTTTAAGGTCAAAATGAGCTTCTCCTGAATGGTAGTCCGGCATGTATTTCATTCCCAAAATAATTCCTGCAATTCCAAAAGGAATATTGATGATAAAAATCCAGTGCCAGGACAGGTAATCTACGAGATAGCCTCCTACTAAAGGCCCGAGAACAGGCCCGATAAGAGCGGGAATAATGGCGTAGTTCAGAGCTTTTACCAATTCCTTTTTTTTATAGGTTTTGATCATGGCCAGTTTGCCAACTGGTGTCATTAGCGCACCTCCAAGACCTTGTATGACTCTGGAAACGACCAGTTGTGAAAGATCCTGTGAAAGGGAACAGAACACGGAACCCAAACTGAAAAGTACCAGCGAAAGAATGAAAGTTTTTCTGGTTCCGAATTTGTCTGCCAAAAATCCGCTGGCCGGCATGAACAGTGCCAAGGTGAGCACATAGCTTATGATGGCGTTCTGCATGTCCAGCGGAGATTCGTTCAGGCTTTCTGCAATGGATGGGAGAGCGGTATTCAGAATCGTGGAATCCAACATCTGCATGAAAATAGATGTTGCCATGATGATCGGAAGAATTTTTTTGATTTTGTCGTTTACTTGATCTGTATCTGTACGCATTTCATGAACGGAAAATAAAGAGATATTAATAAGCAGAAAAAAACCTGCCAGAAGCAGGTTTTGAAATTAATATATTTTTGGGCGGTGTTCCACGTCCGTCCACGGACCGCCGTCTTTTTTGTACCTTACAAAGATGAATTCTTCGAAATCCAAGGTTTTGTATTCGATATTATCGGAGCCTATCTGAAATGCTCGGATATAAATATAATCAGCATCGCTCTTCACTTTTCTGTCGCCCATTCTGGCCTCTTCAGGTACATAATTCGGAAACTTGTATTCCGGCAAAATCTCGTGAAGCAGTCTGTAGAAATCAGGATTCTTCTTTTCGTCGGGAATAATGCTTACAATTTTATGGTCTCTTTCATGGATCCATAAGTAATAGATTTTCTGTTCCGCAGTTTTCACGTTTTCAGATGTGAACGAATAAAGCCTCTTCGGCAGCAGGGTCACTATTCTTTCCGGTTTGATGACGGCGAAATACTTTTCATTCTGGGGGTCCACATAGGTTTCCAGGTTCAGGGCCATGATAGGATTAGTCCAATCTTTGTTTTTAAGATACTGATCCAGCGATAGTTCGGCTTCGGCTCTGAATTTTTTATTTTCTTCTGATAAGGTTTTGGTAGGAATCTGTGGCGTAATTTCTTTAACAAAAGAATACAGCACCTTCGGCTTGATGCCATCCAGATGCGGATACGCTTTCAGTTGTTCCATTTTAGTGAGCCAGTAATATTGCTGATAGAAATCTTCTTTATCTTTAGATTTTACATTTTTATAAGAAACACCCAGTTTTCTGGAATTCATTACATTTTCAAACTTATTTTTCTGTGCAAAAGAAAAATTAAAGGCGAATAATACAGCAATAAGTAGAGATAGGTTTCTTTTCATTTTTTATGAATATTTTATCATTGTTCAAATATAGTTATTTATTGGATATTTTTAAAAGTGAAATGTTAAAATTGAAATTATTATTCGTTGAAACTTATCTCCTGAACGAAAATATGTTTAACCCATAAGATTCTACTTTCGTAATTACAGCATTAATTGCAGCAACCCGCTATTCCATTCGTTGTATCAACGCCATATAAAACCCGTCGTAGCCTTCGCTGGGCATGATGTTTTCTTCACGGATGAGGGTGTATTCCGGATTGTTTTTCAGAAAAGAGGCTACCTGTTCATTATTTTCTGAAGGAAGCACGGAGCAGGTGGCATATACCATTTTGCCTCCTATTTTCAGCATTTTTGAATAATCCTGAAGGATTTGCTGCTGTTCATTTTTAATTCTGTCGATGAAATCCTGATCGATTTTCCATTTGCTGTCCGGATTTCTTTTCAGAACGCCCAGCCCGGAACATGGAGCGTCTATCAATACACGGTCTGCTTTGCCGTGCAGTCTTTTGATGACCTTATTGTCGTCTATAAATCGGGTTTCAATATTGTGCGCTCCGGCTCTTTTGGCCCGGCGTTTCAACTCGGCCAGTTTCCAGTTGTAAATGTCCAGCGCAATGATCTGTCCCTTATTTTTCATTAATGCAGCCAGATGAAGGGTCTTCCCTCCGGCTCCTGCACAGGCATCCACCACGCGCATTCCGTCCTGCACATCCAGCATTTCCCCGATTTTCTGGGAACTGGCATCCTGCACTTCAAAAAGCCCGTCTTTGAATGCTGAGGTCTGGAAAACATTCTTTTTCTCTTCCAGCTGTACAGCGTCAGGATATTTTTTCAGAGGAAAACTTTCTACCTGTTCTTCGCGCAATTCATTGACCAACTCGCGAACAGAGGTTTTCAGGGTATTCGCCCTAAGCACCGTGGGAGCCTGTTCGTTCAGGGCAACCATTTCTTTCTCCCAGTCCGGGCCCAATTCTTTTTCCATGGTCTCTGCCAGCCATTCCGGTACAGAATGCTGAATGGCCTTGGAGGGGAAAGATGTTTTCTCTAATTTTTTCAGAATATCGGCCGTTTTGATCCCGTCGAATTCTTCAAATTTTTTATATTTTGTTTTGCTCCACAGCAGGTAGGCGAGGATGAGTTTATAGATATTGCCGGGCTTTACCCCTTCGCCCATGTAATATTCCAGGCGCTTTTTCCACCGGATGATGTTGTAAAATATTTCAGAAACCACTCCTCTGTCCTGGCTGCCCCATTTCTTAT
>JADMKO010000109.1 GCA_015478785.1 Chryseobacterium sp.
GAATTCCAACTTCACCGGTCGAATTTACCGAGGAGCAACTCGCCGATATTGAAAAAATGTTGGATAAAATTGAAGACGACGACGATATTCAGCAGGTATTTACCAATATAGCCTGATTATTTGATAGAATAAAAAAGATTTTCCTGATTTCAACGGGGAAAATTTAACTTTTTGCCCATGATAAACGCATTTTTAGGAAACAGAATAATTGTACTTCTGCTTTTACCCCTCATCATTGCGGCTTATCATTTCCTGTTCTATTTTTTTGGTTCTGAAACACCTGAATCTACACTGCACCTTGGCTTTTGGGGTAACTTTTCATTCCTGAGTCCTCAACTGGTTCAGTTAGCAAGTGCCGCAATAATTTGCCTAAATGCCATTCTGATAAATTCCATTTTCAACTGGAATGAATTCTATGAGAAAAATACATTTATAAGTTCACTGCTTTATGTGGTGCTGATGAGTTTTTATGCCTCCTTCTATCAGTTGGATGGAATTCTCATATCACACCTTTTTCTGATCTTTACAATTCTCCAGCTTTATAAACTCCGACAAAATGAAGATGGCCGAAAATATACCTTTAATCTGGGATTTTTTGCCGGCGTTGCTGCAAGCTTTCATCCTCCTTTGCTTGCTGTTTTACCAATTTTGTTCCTGATGATCTGGGCTATCCGACCATTTGTTTTTCGGGAATTAATACTTACAATTGCCGGTTTTACCGTCCCGCTGATCTATGTTTGGGCCTATCTTTATACCAGCGGCCAAAGCTATTCACTAAGTCTCGTACCCTTTGAAAAAGCTCTGGAACAGGAAAAAACCGATTTTTATGTGAGTAGTTCACTCCTGATCATCTCACTTATTCTAAGTGTTTTAGGCGTTAATGTGCGTTTGCAGAAAAGTTCCATTCGACTTAAAAAGATGATTCGGATCATGTGGTGGTTCGTTATTATTGGTTTAGGCTTAGGGATATTCGACATTCTTTATTTCCAGCAATATTTGCAATTCAGCTTTATTATGATTCCAATGGGTTTCTTTTTTCCTTATTCATTTCTTTTCGCCCGATTTAAAGTAATTGCAATCGGATTGTTCTACCTGCTGATTGTTTATTCCGTACTGAAATTTTTCCTTTAAGGCTTTCTTCTGAGAGATATTAATTACTTTTGCGCTTTCTTATGGATCTCTTTTGGTCCGACAAAAACACTGAGTAAAATGAAATTTGGAGTTGTTACTTTCCCGGGATCCAATTGCGATGAGGACATGGTTTATGTTCTGGAAACTATTCTCGATCAAAAAGTAGAGCGCCTTTGGCATAAAGATACTGACCTGAAAGGAGCCGATTTTATCGTTTTGCCGGGTGGTTTTTCTTACGGAGATTATCTTCGTTCAGGTGCCATTGCTAAGCTTTCGCCGATCATGTCATCCGTAATTGAGCATGCAAACAAAGGTGGTTACGTAATGGGCATCTGCAATGGCTACCAAATTTTGACGGAATCAGGATTACTTGACGGAGCTTTGCTTCACAACATTTCTCAAAAATTTGTTTGCAAAAACGTCCACATCAAATCTGTTTCTACTTCAAACCCCCTCAGCAAAGGTCTTTCAACAGAAAAAGCCTACAAAATTCCTATTGCACATGGAGAAGGACGATTTTACGCTCAGGACGATGTGATCAAAAAACTGGAAGACAGCGATCAGATCCTTTTCAGATATTCGGACGCCGAAGGAAATGTAAATGAGAGCACAAATTGCAACGGTTCAGTTAACAATATCGCCGGGACCTGCAATGCAGGAAAAAATGTATTTGGCATGATGCCGCATCCCGAACGCGCTTCAGACCGTGAACTGAACAACGAAGACGGACGATTGATTTTTGAATCTTTAATTAAATACTGTTAATGCGCGTACTGCTAATTGGATCCGGAGGAAGAGAACATGCACTGGCCTGGAAAATTGCCCAAAGCTCCATGTTGGAAGAACTTTTCATCGCTCCGGGAAATGCCGGTACAAAAAACCACGGTCAAAACGTTAACCTCGATCCAAACGACTTTAAAAAAGTTAAAGAATTCGTGCTGACAAACCAAATTGATATGGTTGTTGTGGGTCCGGAAGATCCCTTGGTAAACGGAATAGCAGATTTTTTTGAAAATGATCAGGCTCTAAAGCAAATTGGATTGATTGGTCCTAAAAAGCACGCAGCACAACTCGAAGGCAGCAAGAATTTTGCAAAGGAATTTATGCAAAGGCATAACATCCCGACCGCAAAATACGGCACTTTCACCATGGATACACTGAATGCGGGGTATGCTTTTCTGGAAAAGATGAAAGCCCCTTACGTTCTAAAAGCCGACGGTTTAGCTGCCGGTAAAGGAGTTTTGATCCTTGATGATCTGGAAGAAGCCAAAAGCGAACTTAAAAACATGCTGAGCGGCAAATTCGGAAAGGCCGGAAATCAGGTTGTAATCGAACAATTTCTGAGCGGAATCGAACTTTCAGTATTTGTAATTACAGATGGCGATTCATATAAAATACTACCCGAAGCAAAAGATTATAAGCGCATTGGAGAAGGTGACGCTGGCTTAAACACCGGCGGTATGGGAGCTGTTTCCCCTGTTCCTTTTGCTGATCCTGCATTTTTGGATAAAGTAAAAAATCAAATTATAATTCCTACCGTTAAAGGACTGAAAGCTGACGGGATCGAATACAAAGGATTTATATTTTTCGGCTTAATAAATGTTAAAAGTGAGCCTTACGTAATTGAATATAATTGCCGCTTGGGTGATCCTGAAACGGAAGTAGTAATCCCAAGATTAAAATCAGATCTGCTTGATCTTTTTGAAGGAGTTGCTTCCAAAACCTTGTCAGAAAGAGACGTCCAATTCGACGATAGAAGTGCCTGTACAGTCATGATGGTTTCGGGCGGATATCCCGGTAAATATGAGAAAGGTAAGCAAATTTTTGGCTTAAATGCCATTACCGACAGCCTCGTATTTCATGCGGGAACAAGTTCAGACGGCCCGGCAGTTATCAGCAATGGTGGACGGGTTCTTACTGTTACATCCTACGGAAAAAATATTGAAACAGCCCTGAAAAGATCCTATGCATCTATTGAAAAAATAGAATTCGAAAAGTCATATTTCAGGAAAGATATTGGTTACGATGTCTTATAATATGACTGAAATTACTATCTTTCGGCTAGTATAGAATTTACATGGATCCA